>CAITOD010000655.1 GCA_903893935.1 uncultured Sphingomonadales bacterium | reverse complement strand
GCCTTTGGCGGGAGTTGGGCTGGCGGATGCGCGCATGCTTCGGCAGCCCACCCAACCTCCCCTCCCCCGTTCGTGCTGAGCTTGTTGAAGCATGCGCGCGACCGTCAATCCGGGTGCTTTTGGAGGGAGTTGGGCTGGCGGATGCGCGCATGCTTCGACAGGCTCAGCACGAACGGAGGTGGGCGGGCGTTCCGGGGTTGCGGGTTCGGGAAAGGCGAAAGTCGGGCACGCCCAGGACCAGATCTATCCCGCCGCCAGCGCCGCAAAGTCTTCCGCCGAAACCGGCCCGGAGCGCAGGAAGCCCTGAAACAGGTCGCAGCCTTGTTCGGCCAGCACGGCCAGTTGCGCGGTTGTCTCGATCCCTTCGGCGATCACTTTCAGTTGCAGCGCGCGCGCCATTGCGATCATTGCGGCGACAATCGCGCGGTCACGCGGGTCGCGGGCAATGTCGCGCACCAGCGAGCGGTCGAGCTTGAGCGTGTCGAGCGGCAGCGCCTTGAGCGTACGGAAATTGGAAAAGCCGGTGCCGAAATCGTCGAGCGCCACTTGCACCCCGTCGGCCACAAGCGCCTGCAAGGCCAGCGCGCAAGCCTCGAAATCGCCGATCAGCGACTGCTCGGTGATTTCCAGCGTCAGCCGCGCCGGATCAAAGCCGCTGCGCGCCAGCATCTTGCGGATCGCGCCTGCCACATCGGCCAGCGCAAAATCCTCGGCGGTAATGTTGAGCGACAGCCGCAGCGGTTTGGGCCAGGCCGCGGCCAGCGTCAGCGCGCGCACCGCGATATGGTGCGACAACTGCGCCACGTGGTCGCCGCGATCGGCGACGGCAAACAGCGTTTCGGCGGAAATCTGCCCGAACCGCGGATGTTCCCAGCGCGCCAGCGCCTCGGCCCCCGCCAGCGCGCCGCTCAGCACATCGAACTGCGGCTGGAACAGCACGGTGATCTCGTCGCGGTGCATCGCGCCGAGCAGATCGGCTTCGAGCAGCGCAATGCTGCCACCCGGCACCATCTCGCTTTCATCGCCCCACAGCACGCGCCGCCCGGGCAGGCGTTCGAGCGTCGCGGCGGCTTGCGCCAGCCGGTCGATCGCGCTATCGCCGCGTTCACCGCTGCGTGTTTCGAGCAGCGCGATGCGCGGCACAAGATGCAAGGCATCGCCTTCGACCGTCAGCGCGCGGCCGATCACGCGGCCCAGCGCTTCGGCCAGATATTGCCAGCGCTCGCGCTCGGGCGCGGTGCGCGATCCGAGCACGAATTGCCCGCCGGCCAGCCGCGCGATCCGCGCGGCGGCGCCGATTTCTGCCAGCGCGAAATCACCGATCCGGTGCGCGACATCGACCAGCACCTGGTCGCCCGCCGGTTTCCCATAAGCGAGATTGATCGTCTGCAACCGCGGCAGACTGATCAGCATGGCTTTGGCCTCGCCAAGATCGGCCGCCTCGCCCAGCCAGTCGCGCGCGGCAACGCCATCGACCAGCCCGGTCAGCAAGTCGGACGAAGCGGTATGGGAAGGCAGGGCACCGTGCATCGTCCGGGTGTAAACGAATTGTCCGATGAAATCATCAACCCTCGATCGATAGTCGTTGCGCCACAATGGGGCGACCCATAAACTGGATACGGTGCGCGAGTGCATTCGGCCGATCGCGATCCGAGGGGACCATGTCCGAACCGTTGACCCGGCTGGCGCTCGTCGCGTCGCCAACCGACCGCGCGCAGGAAGCCGCGGCCGACTTGCGCGCGTCGCGCGAATGGGTCGATTACGATCAGGCCGAGGGCGTGGTGGCGCTGGGCGGCGACGGTTTCATGTTGCAAACGCTCCACCACATGCTCGACAGCGACCGCATCCTGCCGATCTATGGCATCAATCTGGGCACGGTCGGCTTCCTGATGAACCGGCACAAGTCGAGCCGCACGCTCGACGAGCGCATCGCGCGCGCGCGCCGCATCGCGGTCTCGCCGCTGTGGATGGAAGCGACCACCAATGCCGGCGACGTGATGACCACCTGGGCGATCAACGAAGTCTCGCTGCTGCGCGAAACCCGCCAGACCGCCAAGCTCGAAGTGAGCGTCAACGGCAAAGTGCGCATTCCCGAACTGAGCTGCGACGGCGTGCTGGTCGCGACACCGGCCGGTTCGACCGCCTACAACCTGTCGGCCAATGGACCGATCCTGCCGCTGGGCTCGAACATGCTGGCGCTGACCCCGATCAGCCCGTTCCGCCCGCGCCGCTGGCGCGGCGCGATCCTGCCCGACAACGCCGAAATCGTCATCCGCGCACGCGAATCGGTCAAACGCCCGGTGCTGGTGGTGGCCGACCAGAAGGAAGTGCGCGACATCAGCGAAGTGCGCGTGCGCGCCTGGCCCGAACACCAGCTCACCTTGCTGTTCGACAAAGGCAAGAGCCTCGACGAACGCATCTTTGCCGAGCAGTTCATGGTCTGAATGCTTTGCACCCCCGCGCGATTTGGGTGCTTGCCAAACCGGAAACGCCTGTTATTAGCGCGCTCCTGCCCCGGGCAACCGGGCCGTTCCCTGAT
>CAITOD010000654.1 GCA_903893935.1 uncultured Sphingomonadales bacterium | reverse complement strand
CGCAGCGTTTTGGCGTCGATGCAGCACCAGCTTGATTGCACTTCGGCGAGCACGTCCTCGCCGCGCTTGATTACCGTCTGGTACATCGCGCGCGCGCCCTGAACTTTTTCCAGCACGACATGCGCGATCGGTGCATCGTTGAGGAAGGTGGGGCGGCGATACGTGATCTCGTGCTTGAGCGCCACCCACAGGCAGGCGGCGACCGCCTCGGCCGGGGCGAACGCGCGCCAGTGGTCGACCACCGCATCCTGCACCCATTTGAGGTACGAGGCGTTGTTGACATGACCCATGAAGTCGATGTCGGCCGGATCGATGAGAATCGCGAACTGGTGTGGGATGATTGCAGGCACCGTACAGGAATACCACGCCTGCCACAGCGCCGCCACCGGCGATCTGCCCGATCAGGCGAGCGCCGTGTCCCACCGCGACGCGTCGAAGCCGACCAGCAAACCGCCGGGATATTCGACAATCGGCCGCTTGATCAGCGACGGTTGGGCCACCATCAGCGCCACCGCTTTGGCGGCATCGATCGCGGCTTTGTCTGCGTCCGGCAGCTTGCGAAAGGTCGTGCCCGCGCGGTTGAGCACCACGTCGAGCCCGGCCTGCCCGATCCAGCGCGCTACTTGCGCGGCATCGGCGCCGGCTTTCTTGTAGTCATGAAACGCGTAAGCGATCCCGCGCGCATCGAGCCAGAGCCGCGCCTTTTTCACGGTGTCGCAATTGGGGATGCCGTAAACTGTTATTGACATAGGGTGCTCCTCAGCCGGGCCCGGTTGCGCTGCGCTCGTCCTCGATCAGTGCGGCCAGCCGGTGACGGAAGCGCAAGGGGCCGGCGTCGGTGGCGATCGAGATCGGGGGCTCGCCGCACGTGTCCATGCCGCGCTGGACTTCGTTCAACACCGCGAGGTCTTCGGAAAACGCCGCCAGCACGGCTGCCGACATCGCTTCGGACAAGGCGGCATCGTCGGGGCGCACGTTGCGCAGCTGGAACCAGTAATAGCGGCTGCGACCCTCGCTTTCGGGCGTGATGAAATTGTACGAATCCATCAGGAACGCCTGCTCGCCCCATGCGTCTTGCGTGTCATCGCCGCCTTGTCCGGCCGGGACGAACACTGCCTTGATCACCGCGAGCGCGGGATAGCGCACTTCGTAATGCTGCAGCCGGTCGGCATGGCCTGTGAACGGCACCAGGTCGCGGTAAAACGGCGTGACCGGAGCATCCATGATCCAGCGCGACACGGTGAAGCCGGCGGGTGCCTCGCGAATGCGCATTGGCACCGCTTCGCACGACGATCCGCCAAAGCTGGTCGGATGCACCCAGGCGACATGGCTGGGATCGAGCAGATTGTCGGTGATCAGCTGGTAATTGCAGTCATAGATCATCGCCGGACCACGGTTGTAGCCCCATTGCGGCGATCCCCATTCGGCAATCTCGATGATCGTGGCGGGATCGGCGAGGCGCGCTTCGCCCATCCATATCCACACCAGGCCATAGCGCGCGGCCACCGGATAGCCGCGAATGTCCGCGCCTTTGGGCACGCCGTTCTGGCACGGCACGTTCACACAGGTGCCATCGGCAGCGAATTCCAGCCCGTGATAGCCGCACACGATCCGCGCGCCTGCAACCCGGCCATTGGCGAGCGACAGGCGTCGATGCGAACAGAACGCCGCCACCGCCGCCGGATCGCCATTGTCCTTGCGCCACAAAACAACGCGGTCGCCCAGAATCTGGCGCTCGACCGGTCCATCGGCCAACTCGTCGGCCCATGCCGCTACGTACCAGGCATTCCTGAGCATCGCATCCTCGCTTGTAGTGGCTATCCGTCGCCGGCGTCGATCGCGACCACCATAATCGCGTCGCTCTGTCCGGCAAAATCGCATGTCTCGCCCGGTTCGGCACCCATCACCGCGCGGCACAGCGGCGCGCTGAACGACAGGAGCCCCGCCGCCGGGTCGGCTTCGTCGTCGCCGACGATGGTGATCGTGCGGTCTTTGCCATTGTGCCGCAGCGTAACGGTGCAGCCAAACGCGACATTATGCCCATCGGCGCGCGGCATCAGTTCGGCGGTCGCAAGCCGCGTGCTCCAGTACCGATGCGCACGGCGCGCCACTTTTTGCGCGGCTTCGTCGGCCAGCGTGGGGATCAGCGCCTCGTATTCCGCCACTTTGGCGGCGATCATCGCAAGGCCACGCGCGGTTACCCGGTTGGGTCCGGGCGGGATCGGCAGTTCGAATTTGGGTTCGAGGTGTTCGTCATCGCCTTCGCGGCGGAATGCCACGCTCATGCGCCGGCCACCATCGGGCGCGCATCGGTGCGGGCCGGATCGACCAGCGCCATCAACTGCAGATCGATCCATCGCCCGGCGATGAATTGCGCGGCGCGCAGCACGCCTTCGGTCGCAAAGCCGAGCTTTTCATACAGCGCCACCGCCGCCGCATTGTCGGCATGGACCGCAAGGCTCAGCCGG
>CAITOD010000653.1 GCA_903893935.1 uncultured Sphingomonadales bacterium | reverse complement strand
GAAGTTTCACGGCTCATACAGGCCACCTGTCAACGGCGGAATGAAAGTGTACCGGCAGGGCGGAGCAAAAGTGTACCAGTTGGCGCAGGGGAATGGGCCCCGAGATTAGCTTCTTGGGGCAGAGATTGGGTGGCTGTGGGTAAGGGCGGGCGGAGCGCGCTTTCAACGAGCGCCGTAGCGACGACCGCCCTTATCCACAGCCTTAACGCGCCGGTGTTTTGCGCTTCTTGCTTTGCGTGAGGCGGAAGCTCTCTCCGTTCATTTCCAGAATATGAACCTGGTGCGTCAGCCGATCCAGCAGAGCGCCGGTCAACCGTTCTGAACCAAAGACCTCGGTCCATTCATCGAACGGTAGATTGCTGGTCACGAGGACCGAGCCGCGTTCATAGCGCTGGCTGAACACTTCGAACAATAACTCGGCCCCCGTTTTGGATAAAGGCACATACCCCAACTCGTCGATGATCAGCAGCTTGTATGCGGTGAGTTGCTTTTGCAGGCGCTGCAGACGTTTGTCGTCTCGCGCTTCCAGCAGCTCATGCACAAGCGCCGCCGCCGTGGTAAAACCAACCGACAGACCTTTTTGGCAAGCCGCCAGACCGAGCCCCAGCGCGATATGCGTTTTACCGGTGCCGCTGTTGCCGAGCGCGATGATGTTTTCGCGGCGGCCAATATACTCGCTGCGCGCCAGTTCATTGACGAGGGTTTTGTTTAAACCCGGCAGCATGGCAAAGTCGAAGCTGTCCAGGCTTTTCACGGTCGGGAAGCACGCCTGGCGGATTCGGCGTTCGACCATGCGGCGCTCGCGTTCGATCAGTTCCAGTTCCGTCAGTCGCAATAAATATCGCGGATGGTCGATGCCTTCGGCAGCTCCTTGCCTGGCAACCTTGTCGTATTCGCGCAGGAACGTCGGCAGTTTTAGTGCCTTCAGGTGATGCGCCAAAAGAACATGGGGCAGATCGCCAGAGCTTGGGGTGTTGCTTGGGGCGTTCATGCCGTCCCTCCTGACAGAAGCGTTAAATAACTCGATGCGTGCGTGACGCTGACCTGTGCCCGAGGCAGATAGGGATAAATATCAAGATTGAGCCGAGGCGGCTTTTGTTCAATCCGGCACAGCAACACATGCTTGACCGCGTCAAAGCCAATCACGCCCAGTTGTATCGCCTGCACGATGGCGGCATCAACGTCCACAAGCTTGAAGGTCTCCAGAAGACGCAATACTTGAACATACTCACGCTTGCCCGCCTTCCCCATGCGCGCCTCCAACAGATGCCGCAGGGTGGTAAAGATCGGCGGCAACAGCCAATCGGCCAGCGGTGCCGCTTGATCAAGCGCATTCACCTTCCGTTCGATCAGCGCCAGGTAATGCAGCGGATCGAAGATAAAATCGGCTTTATCGTAAGAGCGTTCATGCTTGGCAATGCAGTCGCTGCCGCAGTGAATCTCGACGCGGTCGACGTAGGCTTTGACCAACACCTCTCGATGGCCATAGGCGACAGGAACCGAGTAATCGTTGTTGCGATAGCGCACGAGCGATAGAGAGCTGACGCGCGTCGCCTCTTTGGCGCAGGCATCATAAGGCGTCGCCGGTAAAGGCAACATCACCGCCAGATCATTCTTGAGGCGTTCGCCGATAGTCTCTGCATGGCCGCGCAGGCACGCCTCTTGGCGCTTGCGGCAACAGGATTCCAGATGTTCATTGAACGCCGCATAACTGGCAAAATGAGGGATCGGCACCATAAAGTTGCGCCGCGCATAACCCACCAGACCTTCGACCTTGCCCTTGTCATTGCCTCTGGCCGGGCGGCCAAAACGATCGGCAAAGAGATAATGCGATTGCAGTTCGCTGAAGACGCGTGAGCGAACGCGCTCGCCATTGCCCAGTATCCTCGCCACGGCAATCTTCGTATTGTCATACAGGATCGATAACGGCACGACGCCAAAGAAGGCAAACGCCGCATTATGACCGTCGCAAAACGCCTCCGTGGTCTCGGCGGGGTACGCCTTAACAAAACAGGCATCGCTGTGCGGTAAATTAACGGCGAGGAAATGGGCCTTCTGCTCGACGCCCGCGATCACCACCAGCGCTTCGCCAAAATCCGCTTGCGCGTGCCCGCACGGGTGCAACAGCGGCACAAAGACCTCTTGCCCGGCAAGCGTCTGTCCGCGCACATAGTCTTTGATGATCGTGTAACCGCCGGTAAACCCGTGCTCGTCGCGCAGGCGCTCAAAAATGCGCTTTGCCGTATGGTGTTGCTTCTTGGGACGGTTCTTGTCATCGGCCAGGATCGCGTCGATAAACCCCGTAAGCCCTTCAAGCTTGGGGCGTTTCACCGGCTGGGTTCGCTGGTAACCAGGCGGGATCGAAAATCCCAGTATTTTCTTAACGGTCTTGCGATGAACCCCGAACTGTCGCGCCGCCTCGCGAATGCTCAGGCCGTCGACGTGACAGGCACGCCGGATACGCCCGTAAATCTCCACGCTGTACATCCTCGCCTCCCTTTAATCTGTGCTCATACAGACTAAAGGAGACCCGTTCACGCGGTACACTTTTGCGCCGCCGCAGCCGGACAATCCCGCCGCTTCTCCGGTACACTTTCGCACCGCCGCTTACACCTATTGCACTGCCCGATGACTATCGCACCGTTATGCCCTTAGTTAGAGAACATGGTAGTGGCTCG
>CAITOD010000652.1 GCA_903893935.1 uncultured Sphingomonadales bacterium | reverse complement strand
TGTCGGTCCAGTCGCGCACTGCAACGACCGTTACACCTCCAGCACTTGCCAGTTTGAGTCAGTTTTGTGGAATTTGAGTCAGCTTCCACGGAATGCGACAGGTTTTAAGAGTGCCTCCGGCGGGCAAGGACTATTGTCCTTGCATCCTGATTGTTTTCTTTGGTGGGCCGAGGCGATTTTGGGTCTATCCGGCCGCGTTTCCAGAACCATCGCGCTTCTGCAATCCGCGTCGCGTCAGCGCTGACTTAAACCCCAATCGTCACCCCGGACTTGATCCGGGGTCCCGCTTCCTTTTGCCGCTGCCATTTCGCAAGACCCACGGGGCGAACGTGCAGAGGCGCCCAGCCACGGCCGCCATGACCGCAAGTTCACCGAAAACCGAGTCAAGAGGCAACATGGATGCCGGATCAAGTCCGGCATGACGACCTTTTTCGGCCCTGCAAGCGAGCGTTTTGCCGGGGCTGGTTCCGCACTGAACTTGGGGACATTGTGCGCCTTAAAGCTCTACTCCGAAGTCGCGCGGCGCCTGGTTTGACAGATAGATGTCGTGCGCCTGATCCAACCGCGCCTCGTAGGTACGCGTATAGCGCAGCGTATCAAACAACGGACGCGCCAGCCGATTGGCAGCAAGCCGCATCCTGATTTCGCCCAATCTGGCGGGATCGTTTGCGAGTGCAAAAGCCAGCGCCTCATAATCCGCATCGGTTTCAGTGATCAGTTCAGGCAAACCCACAGCAGTCAGCAGGCTGGCCGAAACTCGCGCCGCAAACTGACCACCCGCGCGCGTAACCACCGGCAGCCCGGCCCACAGCGCGTCGCTCGCCGTCGTGTGCGCATTGTAGTTGAACGTGTCGAGGAACAAGTCGGCGTGGCGGTGGCGGGCGAGGTGGTCGGGTTGGGGGACGCGGTCGGCGAAGACCAGGCGGGCGGGGTCTATGCCGCGGGCGGCGGCTTCACGGCGCAGGTTGTCGCGGCACCAGGGGTTGGCTTTGAGCAGCCATAGCACGCTGCCTTCGATCCGGCCGAGCAGGCGCATCCAGATGGCGAATTCGCGCGGCGACAGTTTGTAGCTGTTGTTGAAGCAGCAGAACACAAAGCCTTGCGCGGGCAGACCATGATCGGCGCGGCTGGTCTGCTGCGTACCGATCGCCCGGGTGTTGTCGTTGGGTTGATAGCAGTGCGGCAGATAGATCACGCGCTCGCTGTAGAACTGGCGCTGATCGGGGGGGATCACCACCGGATCGGCAATGATGTAATCCATGCAATCGGCGCCGAGCGTGCCCGGATAGCCGAGATAGCTGATCTGGATCGGCGCGGGGCGGAACTGGAACAGTTCGGAACGCCCTTCGGCGGTATAGCCTTTGAGATCGATCGCGATGGCGAGCGCGTGCGATCGGGCAAGGTCGGCAATCGCGCGCGAAGACAAGTCGGCCACATCGAAAAAGCGATCGACATCGCCGCGCGCGCGGTCGCCCATCACGCCGGCGGGACGGCGGCCGTAGCTGTAGGCATAGATTTCGAACCGCGTCTTGTCGTGTTCGCGCAGCAGGCCCGACATCAGGTGGAGCGTCGCGTGATCGTGAAAATCGGCGCTGAAATAGCCGATCCGCAAGCGTTCGGGGCGCGCGGCGGGCTTTGCCGGAAGCCCGGGCAGCGGCGCTTCGGTGAAATGCTGGCGCGCCCACTTGCGCGAAAACGCCAGGTGCAGCGCGGCATCGTCGACCAGCGACAGCAGATTGAACGGGGCGGGTGCCGAGGCCTGGGTCAGCAGCGTGGCGCATGTTGCGGGCACCATGTCGAACGCGCGCCAGTCGCACACTTGCTGCAACTGGTGGAGCACGTGCGCCTCGGCCTCGCCGAAATCAGGCCGCAGCGCCAGCGCGCGCTGATAGGCGTCGAGCGCTTCGACCAGATTGCCTTGCGCATCGAGCACGATGCCCAGATTGCACCACGCGGCGCTGAGATCGGGCTTGAGCGCGAGCGCGCGGCGATAGGCTTCGTCCGCCTCGTCGAGCTTGCCCTGCCGGTTGAGCAATGCGCCCAGGTTGCTGTGCGCCTCGGCATTGGCGGGATTGAGCGCGAGCGAGCGACGGTACGATGCCGCCGCCGCGTCCAGCTGCCCCAGACGGTTTTGCACATTGCCGAGATTGTTGTGCGCTTCGGCGTAATCGGGCCTCAGTGCCAGCGCGCGAGTATAGCTGGCCACGGCCTGTTCGAGCCGGCCTGCGCCGGCCAGCACCATCGCGAGATTGTAGGCCGCCTCGGCCGATTGCGGCCTGATCGCGCCCGCCTGTTCAAACGCGGCAATCGCGCGCTCGGGCTCGCCGCTTTGTCCACAGCTTGCCCCCAGAATGCTCCACAGCATGAACGAGCGCGGCCAGTCGCCGAGCAGCGTATCGGCCTCCGCGATCGCTTCGGCGAAGGCGCCGCGCTGGAACAGCGCCATCAGCGCGGCCAATGCTGGCGGCGAGGGCTCGTCGCCCGCAATGGTGCGCCCGGTTTCAGCCATCACCCGCCCTGCCCGCCGTCGCTATCCACCGGCACGACCGAGTGGAACCGCTTGAAATCGATCCAGCGCAACCCGCGATCGTCGGTGCGGATCACATCGACGAATTCGTGATCCCACAGCACGTGCCCCGCCCCATAGCCGTGGCGCGCCAGCACCGGTTGCGACACGCTCGAATCGAGCCCGGTCATCAGCACGATCAGTTCATCTTCGCGCGTATCGAAATCGGCCTGGGTCATGCCGTAAAGCGGGCTGGTCTCGTCGATCCGGTGCATCACCAGCCAGGTGAGCGCAAACACCGGCGAGCTCGCGCGGATCAGCTTGAGATCGAAAAACCGGCGCATTTCGCGCCCGTCGATCTGCTGATAGCGCAAGATCGACAGGCGCACGCTCGCTTCGACAATGAAATTGGTACGCTGGTTGGCGGCGCGGAACATCAGCGTGGGATAGCCTTCGAATGTGCGGATCACCGCGACATCCGAAAACATGATCCGCGCGCGCGGGATCGACACGCGCGCAAACACCAGCCCCGAAGTGACCGCAAACACCACTATGCCGGTGGCGATTTCGAGCACCACGACCAGGTTCACATAGGTCGAATCCGGATACATGTTGCCGTAGCCGACCGTGGCGATCGTGTGCACGCTGAACAGGAAGCTGCGGAACAGCACGCTCGTCTGCTGATGCGCACCGGTCTGGATCAGTCCCCCCGGATCAAGCGCATAGAGCCCTGCGAACAGGAAATTGAGCCCGGTGAAGACAGCGGCAAACCCGGCCATGAACGCCCACCAGCTGGCGCGCACCCAGCGGTGATAGAGATCTTCGTACCAGGCCTGCCGCAGCCCTTCGCGGCTGAGATCGGGGCCATCGTGCGCGCGCATCGATTGCGACAGGCTTCGCGGACCCGGCTCTGCCACTGCGACGTGCTCCTTCAATCCTGAAAGGCGCGCATGGTTTCGGCAACGCCTTGTTCGAACGGGGTTACATCAGACCAGAAGCGCGCCGTCCAGTCATGCGCATCGACATGATAAGGCCGATCCCACTGAAACTGCATTTCGCGAAGCTCGCGCAGGAACGGCACCACCAGCGCCAGCCCGCGCATGACCAGCGGCGGGATCGACCGCAGCCTCAGCCGCACGCCCATGCTGGCCGCCCCCAGCGCCAGAATCTCGCGCGAAGTGCGCGTCGGCGCGCACGGCATGTGCCAGGCGCGGCCATACGCATCGTCGCCGGCATCGAGCAAAGTGACCATTGCGCGGCCGATATCGGGCACATAGGCATAGTCATGTGGCTGATCGGGGTTGAACACGAACGTGGCCGCCTTGCCGCGTGCGATCGCCATAAGCCCGGTTTCGCCCAGGTGCGACAGCGTGACGCCGGGGCCATAGAAATCGGGCGCGCGCAGGGCGACGACACGCACGCGCGCATCGCGCTGCCACATCCGCGTGATCCGCGCGCGGGCAGCGGGCTTGCGACCATAATCGGTCAGCGGCATTGTCTCGACCAGCGCCGCGCGCTGCGGCCCGTACATGTAGAGGTTGTCGAAAAACAGCAGCCGTGCGCCATGCGCCGCGCAGGCATCGAGCAGGTTCTGCATGGCAAGCGGCCAGCAGCGTTCCCACACCTCGCCGGTATAGGCAAACCCCACCGCCACCGCGACTTGCGCGGCGCCCGCCACCGCGTCCCGCACCGAAGCAGGATCGAGCACATCACAGGCGGTGAACGCCACCGCATCGGGCAAGTCGGCCGGGCGCGTGCGCTGCGCCAGCCGCACCCGCCGCCCTTGCGCCACCAGCAATGCCACTGTCGCGCGCCCGACCGGGCCAAAGCCCACCATCAGAATTTCATCGGTCATTGTCGATCTCCTGCCATGTCTGTGACCATAAGCCCTCCCCCTGAGGGGGAGGGTTGGGTGGGGGT
>CAITOD010000651.1 GCA_903893935.1 uncultured Sphingomonadales bacterium | reverse complement strand
GACCGTCGATGCCCTGTGGCAGGCTGTCGGCTCAATCTGCGAACTCTACCCACCAGACGAGTGCTCGAATTACCTCAAAGCTGCCGGATACGTTGCAGATTAAATGCAAAATGCTCTAGTTGGTCATACAGCCAATCTGCAAAGGCAAGTCCACCACATGGCTACTGGCCGGCAAACACCCAGTTCAGATAGGCAGCGATGCGCACGCCGCCCATCGACAGGCGGTCGTTGATGGTCTGGCGGTATTTCCAGGTATAATCCCACGAGAGCTTGGGGTCCGTCGGATAGATCGTTTCGCGCAAGGCGGCGCTCTCGTTGATCCAGGTAGCGGGGCGCACGTCGCTCCAGGCGATGATCTGTTCGGGCGTGATCCGGCGTTCGAGCCAGGCGGTCTGTTCGGTCCACGACAGCAGGCGATCGTCGATCATCGCCGAATCCCACACCGCGTGAAGATTGGTCGGCTTGCCGAACCACGTGACCGCGATATCGTTGCCGCCGTGATCGCCGGGCCGGCCGGCGTGGAGCGGCTGGTGCAGATCGCCGATGATGTGCACGATAAAGCGCAGCGCGAGGCGCTTGTCGTCCATGCCCGCTTTCGGATCGCGCAACGTCGCGGTGAACCGGGTCAGCGCGGTGACCGCATCGCCCTGCGGCGGGGCCAGCGCCACGCTATAGCCCACGCCCGCCGGCACCGTGACATAGTGCCAGGGCGACGCGGTTTTCTGCCAGAATTCGGACGGATCGGCGCGCATTTCGTCGGGCCAGGTCGACGCTTCGGCCAGCGATTCGTTGCCCAGGATCTGGTGCACATGCGCGCGCGCCACGCCGCTCAGATTGGCTTCGGCAATCGCGCCGGTGACGCGGTGGCCGGTCGGCCCCCAGGCCATGGCCGGCGAATGCAGCGCGAGGAGCCAGAGCACGGTGATGAGCGGAGTGAAGAAACGCATAGTGTCTTGTACCGCGAATTTGTGACAACGAAAGCCATGGCGCATCGCTGCCGTTACCCCTGTCGCGAGACTGTCCCGGTTGCATGACAGGCATCGCGAGGCCATTTCGGCGGTGCAAAATGCATCCGCCCGCTTCCGAAGGAAAAACCGATGCCAAGTCTCTACGCAATCACCGTTCCGGTCTTTGTTGCCAAGCTGGGCAGCCTCGATCACTTGCTCGCCAAAGCGCTCGCCAGCGGGATCGGCGAGCACGAATTGCTCGAAGCGCGGCTCGCGCCCGACATGCTGCCGTTCACCCGGCAGGTCCAGATCGCCTGCGACACCGCCAAGCTCGCGGTCACCCGGCTGGCGCAAAGCGAGCCCATGCCGATCGCCGATGAAGAAGCCAGCATCGCTGAATTGCGCGAACGGATCGCGAAAACCGTCGCTTACGTAAAAGCCGCCGATCCCGCCGCGTTCGACGGGCGCGAATCGGCCGAAATCACCGTCAGCTTTCCCAACATGACGATGGAATTCACCGGGCTGAGTCTCGTCAACGATTTCACGATGCCCAATTTCTATTTCCACCTGATGATCGCCTATGCGCTGTTGCGCATGAAAGGCGTGCAGATCGGCAAGATGGATTACCTCAGCGGCGCAGCCGCGGGCTGATCATGCGGATCACCCCACCCCCCGCGCGGGGGTGGGGTTCAGCGCGCACCGGCAATGCCGCTGCGATGTCAGAAGTGCCAGAATTGCAGCGCCGCCGCCGTCCAGCGACCCGCAGCATCGATATGGCCGGTCGCGCGGTTGCGCAGCCCGCGTGCGGCGGGGTTGTCTTCCTCGGCGCCGATTTCGTCGTGCGCCTTGCGCAGCAGATCGAGCGCGCGGTGCAGGCGGCCGCCATGGTCGCCCCAGGCAAAATCCGGCGGCGGCTGGTCGTAGATATTCTTGCCGTCAACGATCGAGGCCTTTTGCAATTCGCCATACGCGGCGCGGATTTCACCCAGCGCGTGATTTTCCTCGTTGGCCTGTGCCGGATCGTTGGCGCCGCGATGCTGGATCAGCCAATAGGCGCTGCGCAGATCGGACAGCGCGTGCAGATAGCCGGGGTGCTGGCTCCACCATTGCGCTTGTGCCGCGATCGGCAGCGCCAGTGCGGCCATTGCACCCAACAACGCCAGTCTGATTTTCGATGTCATAGCGGTATTCCTCCTGTCCCGGGTTCAATCGCAGGCGTTCGCAGCCCATGGCGAACGTGCCCGAGCGGTTCTAGTGCCCTCGTCATGTCACGGTCATGAACGCTTCGTTGTGAATTGTTCGCCAGCCGCAGGATCGCCAACACTTAGAGCGTCCTGCGATAAATCTGTAACACCGTGATTGCTCTGGAAAGCCCCGTGGGGAGGAGCAGCACGCAGCGCGGGCTGGTTGCCCCGTGCAAGTGCTGCGACGCTGCCACGGGGCTTTCCAGAGCAACCCCTTCGGGGCGGGCCGCTTTTGGCCCATTGCGGCGTCGAGATGGCTTGAAATATTCCCGATATTCCTGCGCCATCCCTCCTTGCACTGGGCCAAAATCGGCTCCGTCAGGGTGTGTAAACCTGGTCGGATAGGG
>CAITOD010000650.1 GCA_903893935.1 uncultured Sphingomonadales bacterium | reverse complement strand
GGCTGATCGCCGATGGCCGCTTGCAGACGCGCGGCCTATGCCAGATCGTGCGGCGGGGGCAAGCGCCCGCCAACCCGGTGTGGCAAAGCCCGCGCTGGAGGGCACCGCATCCCGATACTTTGCCCGCGCAAGCGCATTGGCGATGGGACATGCGGCCGATTCCGCCGGGGCATGACCGGTTCAACCGCGTTTCGCCAAAGGTGGATACGCCGGCATCGGGCAATCCACCGGTGCTGGGGCAACTGGCACCGTTTGCGGCGCGGCAGGCCTGGCTGAAAGTGGCGATGGAAGTGGTTTCCGGCCATCCTTTGAGCCGCTTCGGCATGCTGGTAACGACCGCCGATTTCGCCAGCCCGCTGACGCACAGCAGCGAATTCGGCATCGATTTCGTCAACACCGATTTCACCATCCATCTCCACCGCCTGCCGCGCGGCGACTGGCTGGGCTATGAACTGATCGGCCACAGCTCGGCCGACGGCGTGGCCGTCGGACAAGCCGCGATCCACGATCTGGCGGGTCCGCTGGGCGTGGTGGTGGTTTCGGCAATCGCCAACCAGCGACGCAAATGACGGGGGGCCGCCGCTCGCACCGGGCGAGCGGCGGCTTTCAATCAGCGATAGAAGATCTGGTTGTCGACGCGGGCAATGCGGGTCTTGCCCGCAACGGCACCGACGCGTGCGGCACGGAAGAACAGCGCGCCTTCGGCGGGGCTTTTCCACGCGCCGCGATCGGCGATCAATGCAATGCGGACAACCTGGCGCCAGACCCGGCTGGCGTGATCGATGCCGGGCATCGCCCCGCCGCGCACAAACGAAAACTGCGAATGCTGCATCACGACGCCACAGTAGGAGCTGGGAAAGCGGCCCGATGCAGTGCGCGCGACAATCACCCGGCCAACCGCGAGCTGGCCGGCGAGGCTCTCGCTCTTGGCTTCGAAATAGATCGCGCTGGCAAGACAGGCGATATCGGGTGACAGTGTTTCGGGAACTTCGACCTGATCGACCAGTTCGGCGAGCGAAGCGGCGGGCAGTCTGGACGATTGGGTGTCGGTGACCGGCGCATCGAGCAGCGGCTGGACGGCAATCTCGGCGGGTTGCGCCGACGAAGCGGCATCGGAAGCGCCTGCCAACGGGGATTGCGCTTCATTGACCCGGATTTGCGGGTCCTGCGGGCGGGCTGTGGCGCCACTTGTGGCGAGCACCGCGAAGCTGAAAGTCAGTGCCAGGCTCAAAGTGCTGGCGAAACGAAACGATAGAGTCACTCTTTATCCAGAACCGGCGGTGGACTTCTGACCGTGGATTGGTCGCAGACCCGGCCGATAACGCGTGCGCGTTGTCGTTCGCGAGTGCTGCGGCCAGATGCCAGGGCCGTCTGCCCCCCGTCTGCGTGCCAGCGCGAAACGGCCCAAATGCCGTCCGTCGCCGCCTGCGCAACAGTGGAGCGGCGGCACTGGTCGAGGGCAGGGGGAGAGTCAACCCACGGTGATACGAGTCAGCGAGGGTTCAGGATGGACCGTTCAACATCCGCGATGGTCAGTTCGACAATCCACGCGTCGCGATCCTGCTGTGTGCGGCGATCGAGGTACGCATCGAAATCGCCGCGCGAGTCGGCCTGCTGTGCACGCACCGCGGTCCAGCAGCGGGTACCCTGGGGATCGGGCAGCCTTTCGTAGAGCGTGCCGAGCCCCGCGCGATCGACTGCAACCACCAGGATCGTGCCGGCATCGGGCTCACCTTTGTGCAGAACCATCGCAAATCCGCCCGCCGCCTGCGTCTGGCGGACAAGGCCCGAAACCTCGAGCGCGGCGGGCAGACGAACGCTATCCGCGCCGGACGTCACGCGGCATCGCGGTCGATGACATTGACCAGCAGAGCAAACAGTGAATCCGCATCGGGTGCTGCGAGCAACCGCGCATGCATGCGATCGTCGCGCATCAGCCGCGAAATGGCCGCGAGCGCCTGCAGATGCACCGCGCCGGCCTGATCAGGCGAGAGCAGACCAAACACGCAATCGATCGGCATGCCATCGGCCGCCGCGAATTCGACCGGGTGTTCGAGCCGGAAAAACGCCGCCACCGGCCGCGCCAGGCCGACGATGCGCGCATGCGGGATGGCGACTCCTCGACCAAACCCGGTGCTGCCCAGCGCCTCGCGCTCGAGAATGCGTTCGAGCACATGCGCCGGTTCGAGCGCGTAGACCTGCGCAAAGCACTCGGCGAGCGCAGACAGGATCTGCGCCTTCGATTCCGCGCGAATCACGCGAACCGCCTGTTGATCAATCGAAAAAAGCGCGCTCATCGCCAAATCTATACCATCGGTCTGGTAAAGGCACCGTCACGTGAGCCGCGCCATGCGCCCGATTTTGGCGTGGCGCAAGCGTCGATTGGCGTACCGGGCGGCCGTTGGCGGAGCCGGTCATGGGGTGGCAAGTAAGGCGGGCGGGCGCGGGGCTATTTGCCCGGTTCGACCCAGCCGATCGAGCCATCACCGCGGCGATAGACCATGTTGTGCACGCCGGTCCCGGCGTTCTTGAACAGGAGCGCGTTGGTGTTGCGCAAATCGAGCATCATCACCGCGTCTGAAACCGTTGCTGTCGGCACGTCGACGCGGGTCTCGGCGATAACCAGCGGTGCATCGGCGGGTTCTTCATCGGGCGCGGGTTCGACAAACAGCGTGTAGGTCGCGTCTTCGGCGCCACCGGCGAAACCGGTGAAATTGGCATCGTCCTGCCGCCGTGCGTGGAGCGCGTTCTCGTGCCGGTCCTTGATCCGCCGCTTGTAGCGGCTGAGCTGGCGATCGATCTTTTCGGCCGACTGGTCGAGCGCCTGGTGCGCGTCCTGCGCGATCGAGCTGCCTTTGAGAATGAGGCCCTGGGCCACGTGCGTGACAATGTCGCAGCGAAACCCGCCATGCGGGGCTTTGCCGAGCGTGACATGGCTGGACAGCGCGCGCGAGAAATACTTGTCGACAATTGTCGCCAGCCGCTGCTGCGCGTGGGCCTCGAACGCGGCGCCGGTATCGACCTGATGCCCCGAAACGCGAATATCCATATTCATTCTCCTTGTTCCCGCCAGACCTTGCGCGCTTACGCGCGCGTCCAGAGGGGATCTCCAAATCCCGCCATAAATTCGGCATGGCGAGCCAGTTCCGCATCGCTGGCCCGGTGCGGCCGGGGGGGGCGCACGGGACGATCGGTTGCTGTTGCGACTGGCTGATCGGGCGTCCCGGGCGATCCGGCCGCCTCGCTCGCCAGCTCAAGGCCGATTTGCCGCCCGCCGGTCAGTTCGACATACAATTGCGCGAGCAATTCGGCATCGAGCAGCGCGCCGTGCTTGGTGCGGTGGCTGCGATCGATGCCATAGCGGGTGCACAGCGCATCGAGGCTGAGCTTGGCGCCGGGATGTTTGCGCCGCGCGATCGCGATCGTGTCGATCATGCGATCGAGCGACACCGCATCGAAGCCGCAAGCGGCAAGTTCGGCGTTGAGAAAGCCGAAATCGAACGCCGCATTGTGCGCGATCAGCGGCGCCTCGCCCAGAAAATCGAGCAGATCCTGCGCGTGGTCGGCGAATTTGGGCTTGCCGGCCAGGAATGCGCTCGACAGGCCATGCACCGCTTCGGCTTCGGCCGGCATGTCGCGTTCGGGATCGAAATAGGCATGGAACACCGCGCCCGAGGGCACGCGGTTGATCAGTTCGAGGCAACCAATTTCGACCATACGGTGGCCGCCTTTGGGATCGAACCCGGTGGTTTCGGTATCAAAAACGATCTCGCGCATTGGTGTGACGATGAACCGGCGCGCGCGCGCTGACAAGCCCTGTGTGAATAGGCCCCGTGTGAACAGGCCCCGTGTGAATGGGCCAGAGTCAGGTGGCGTGTCGCTGGCGCAATGCTGCGACCAGCGCCGCAACCGCACTTTCAGTCTCGGCCAGCGTAACCCCGGTATCGATCACGTGATCGGCGCGCGCGCGTTTCTCCGCATCGGGCACTTGCAGCGCGAGGATCTGCGCGAACTTGGCTTCGGTCATCCCGGGCCGCGCCAGCACGCGCGTACGCTGCATTTCTGCCGGCGCCGACACCACAGCCACCGCATCCAGACCCGCCGCATGTCCTTTTTCATACAGCAGCGGGATATCGAACACGATCAGCGGTTCGCCGCCATGTTCGATCAGAAAGGCCTGGCGGGCTGCTGCGACCGCCGGATGCATGATGGCCTCCAGCCGGGCGAGTGCGGCGGGATCGCCGAAAACTTGCGCGCCGAGCGCCTGCCGATCGAGCCCGGCCGCGCCGGTAGTGCCGGGGAATGCCGCCTCGATCTGCGCCAGCAGCGGGCTGCCGGCAGCCTGCAAGCGGTGCACGGTGGCATCGGCATCGAACACCGGCACGCCAAGCGCGCGCAGCATCTGTGCGACCGCCGATTTGCCCATGCCGATCGAACCGGTGAGGCCAAGAATGAACGGCCGCGTCATGCGCCAAGCCGCTGGCGCAGGGCAAGATCGGCCGGCCCGCGCGGCGGTTGCGCGCCGAAAAACCGGCGGAAGGCATGATCGGCCTGCCCGATCAGCATGGCCAGACCATCGATCGTGGCAAACCCGGCCGCGCGCGCGTCGCGGAGCAGCGCGGTCTCGAGCGGGCTGGTGACAATGTCATAGAACACCGACCCGGGCGGCGCGTGGCTCATGTCAAACGCCAGCGGCGCATGTCCGGTCATGCCCAGCGAAGTCGCGTTGACCACCAGATCGAAACAGCCGGCACGGTCATCAAAGGCAAAATCGGTGAGTGCAGCAAAATGGGCCAGATCGGCCGCGTGATGTTCCCCACCCGGATCGAGTTCATCGAGCAGCGCGCGCGCCTTGCCCGGATCGCGCCCGGCGAGCACGATCACCGCGCCGGTGCCGGCCAACGCGGTGACCACCGCGCGCGCCGCGCCACCGGTGCCAAGCACACGCGCCATGCGAAACAGATGCGTCTGGTCAAGCAGGGGCCCAAGCGGCTCGAGAAAGCCCGGCACATCGGTGTTGTACCCGACGAGTGCGCCGTGTTCGGGCACGATCGTGTTCACCGCGCCAACTTTCGCCGCCAGCGGATCGAGCCGGTCGAGCAGCGGAATGACCGCCTGCTTGTGCGGCATCGTGACGTTGCATCCGCGCCAGTCGTGATCGCCGCGCCGCGCCGCAAGGAATGCGGCAAGATCCGGCGCGGCAACGTAGGTCGCGCGGTAGGAACCGCCGAGCCCGAGCTGTTCGAGCCAGAAGCTGTGGATTGCGGGCGACTTCGATTGCACGATCGGATCGCCGATGACTTCGGCATACATCCCGGTCATGCGGCCACTTCACCGAACTTGCGCAGGGCCGCCAGCACCGCCAGCAGCGGCATGCCCAGCACGGTAAAATGGCTGCCGTCGATCGCTTCGAACAGTTGCACCCCGCGCGCTTCGATGCGGAACACCCCCACGCAGCCCGCCACCGCCGGCCATTCGCTGTCGAGATAGCTGTCGATAAACCCGGGGGAAAGCGTCCGGACTTTGAGCCGCGCGGTTTCGACATGACGCCACACGACCGCGCCGTCACGCGCCAGCACCGCCGCCGAAGACAGCGCCATGGTCTGGCCCGAAAAAAACGCCAGATGTTCGGCAGCATTGGCGCGGCTGACCGGCTTGCCGAACTGGCGCCCGGCGACTTCCACCAGCGAATCCCCGCCCAGCACCAGCCGGCCGGGCAACGACAGCGAGACGCTGAGCGCTTTGGCTTCGGCAAGGATCGCAGCGACTTCGGCGCCGGGAACGCCCAGCAGCTCGCGTTTCAATTCGCTTTCATCGACCGTGGCCGCGCGCGTTTCGAAAGCCACGCCGGCCGCTTCGAGCATGGCCTTGCGCGAGGCGCTTTGCGAAGCGAGCACGATCATTGCGCAGACCCTTTCCAGCCGCTGTCTTTCCAGGTTTCGCTGTCGCGCGCGATATCCATGCCATTGGCGGCGCGGACATTATGGCGTTCGTTGTAGAGGTTGATCACCGCAGCGGCGGTTTCCTCGATCGAGCGGCGGCTGACATCGATCACCGGCCAGCCGTTGTCGGCAAACATGCGCCGCGCAAACTGGACTTCGCGCGCGACATGGTCGCCGTCGACATAGCTCGTCTCGGGGGCCTGGTTGAGCGAAAGCAGCCGGTTGCGCCGCACCTGGATCAGGCGTTCGGGGCTCGTCGTCAGCCCGACAATCATCGGGCGGCGCACCGCAAACAGCGACGGCGGCGGCGGACTTTCGACCACGATCGGAATATTGGCCACGCGATAGCCGCGGTTGGCGAGATAGATCGAAGTCGGGGTCTTGGAGCTGCGTGACACCCCGGCAAGAATGATATCGGCCTGTTCCCAGTTCTCGCTGCCGATGCCGTCATCGTGCGCGATGGTGAACTGGATCGCATCGACGCGGTGAAAATAGGCATCATCCATCATGTGCTGGCGCCCGGGACGGCCCTTGGCGGTCTGGCCGAGCGACGACGCAAGCGCGTCGGTTACCGTGTCGAGCGCGGAAATGCTGCGCAACGACAGCGCGCTGCACCGCGCTTCGAGCCTTTCGCGGATTTCGGGGCTGACCAGCGTGAACAGGACGAGGCCCGGATTGGCGGCGATTTCGCCCATAATCCGGTCAAGATGTTGCTGCGAACGCACCATCGGCCAGAAATGGCGCACGACATCGGCGTTTTCGAATTGCGCCAGCGCCGCCTTGGCGATCATGTCGAGCGTCTCGCCGGTGGAATCCGACAGGAGATGAAGGTGAAGACGCTGCATGGGGCCTTTGCGATCGTGCCGCGGGATGGAGCTGTGGACAGCGCAAGGATAAACCACGGGATCATTGCGTCGACAAGCACGCGCTTGCGATTGGTCCCCATGACCGGCCCCGCCCGGGACATTTTCACCACAGCCGGCGCACACTTGCCCACACGCTGTGGACAGTGGGCACAAGTTTCGCTTGGCCGCACAATTGGCAGGAGTCGCAAAAGTGACTTTTTTGTGGGCTTGGTGGAGCAATTGGGGCAGAACCCCGCCGTCCCCGCTATCCACAGCCCCATCAGACTCCTACATCCATATATACATTTAATCTTTTTTTAGATTTTGAATGGACGCACGCGCGATGCCTGGCCCTTTGCTTGAGACGCTTTCCGGTTCCAATCTTCCCGAGCGCCCGATTTGGCTGATGCGTCAGGCGGGCCGTTATCTGCCCGAATATCGTGCCTTGCGCGCCGACAAAGGCGGGTTTCTAGAACTGGTTTACGACAGCACTGCGGCTTGCGAGATCACGCTGCAGCCGGTTCGCCGGTTCGGTTTCGATGGGGCGATCCTGTTCAGCGATATTCTGATCGTGCCGCATGCAATGGGTCAGACGTTGCAATTCCTGGCAGGTGAGGGTCCGCACCTGTCGCCCCGGCTGATTGATGCCGCGCTGGAATCGCTGAACGCGGTCCCCGAACGTCTGGCGGTGATTTATGATACCGTGGCGCACGTGCGCGCTGCACTCGGTCCTGCGACCACGCTGCTGGGCTTTGCAGGAAGCCCCTGGACGGTCGCCACGTACATGGTCGCCGGCGAAGGCAGTCGGGACCAGCACGAGACGCGCGCGCTCGCCTATCGCGATCCAGCGGCATTTCAGGCGATCATCGATGCGATCGTGGCCGTCACGGTCGAATATCTCTCGGGCCAGATCGCGGCGGGCGCCGAAGCCGTGCAGTTGTTTGATTCGTGGTCGGGCAGTCTGGCGCCGCGCGAATTCGAACGCTGGGTAATTGCGCCCAATGCGCGAATCGTGGCGGAGCTCGCCGCACTGCATCCGGGCGTGCCGGTGATCGGCTTTCCCAAAGGTGCGGGAGAAAAACTGCCCGCCTATGCGCGCGAAACAGGCGTTGCCGCGGTCGGCGTTGACGAGACGATCGATCCGGTGTGGGCGGCGGGCGCTTTGCCCGAAGGCTTGCCGGTGCAGGGCAATCTCGATCCATTGCTGCTGCTGGCGGGCGGCGATGCGCTCGATGCAGGCGCGCGCGCGGTGCTCGATGCCTTTGCCGGTCGGCCGCATGTGTTCAATCTCGGCCACGGCATCGGCCAGTTCACGCCGATCGACCACGTCGAGCGACTCCTCGCCGTGGTGCGCGAATGGCGGCCAAGCCGGGATTGAAGCGCGGATGCGGACGCGGCTGCGGATCTGTCAGGCGAAAACGGGCTTTGCCGATCAGGCCCAGGCCCAGGCGGTTGCTGCCCGGCATGACTTCGCGGTCCGCCCCTATCGCTGCGATCGGTGTGGCCGATATCATCTGACCAGCCGGCTCAAGGGCAAGCGCAGACCCCGGCCGGTGTAGGCACATTCATCAATCGCGGTTGCCAAAGGGGACCCCTTCCGGCAGCGCGAGCGACAGACTATCTTGATGCTCATGTTACAGGTGCTTGCCATGCTCTATCTCTGGCTCAAGGCCGCTCATGTCATCTTCGTGGTGTTCTGGATGGCCGGGCTGTTCATGCTGCCGCGGTTTTTTGTCTATCATCAGGAAGCGCCCGAAGGTTCGCCCGAAAACGCGCTGTGGATCGAGCGCGAGGCGCGGCTGCTGCGGATTATCCTGTGGCCTTCGCTGGTGCTGGTCTGGGTCCTCGGCCTCACGCTGGCGGTGAGCGGCGGGTGGTTCACCCAAGGCTGGCTGCATGCAAAGCTCGCTGCCGTCATGGTGCTCAGCGCCTATCACGTATGGCTTGCCGATTATGCGCGGCATCTGGCGGCCGGGCGGCGCAAGCTGTCGGGCAAGCGGCTGCGGTTGCTCAACGAAGTGCCCGGAATTGCCACCGCGATTATCGTTATTCTGGTGATTTTGAAGCCGTTTTGAACAACCGGCGATCGTCGTCGATTGACGCCGCAGGTGCGCGCCGATAGAGCGATCGGGCTACCCGGATTTTTCCGTCGCGGCCTGCAGAGGTCGCATATGGTCCGCTTTCCCCAAGCCCTATGACCGTCCGGCCGGCTCACTCCCTTGCTGGAAACTGCCATGCATTTGAAAGAATTGAAGAAAACCCCGCCTGCCGCGCTAGTCGCGATGGCCGAGGAACTCGGCGTCGAAGGCGCCAGCACAATGCGCCGCCAGGACCTGATGTTCGCCATTCTCAAGGAGATGGCCGAAGACGGTGAGGAAATCCTCGGCATCGGCACGATCGAAGTGCTGTCCGACGGGTTCGGCTTCCTGCGCAGC
>CAITOD010000649.1 GCA_903893935.1 uncultured Sphingomonadales bacterium | reverse complement strand
TGGACACCCCTCCCCAACCCCTCCCCTGAGGGGAGGGGCTTTGACGGCCGCTTCAAGAGCCGAGGCCCAATCTTTCGCGTTGCGCACTACCGCCCCGCAATGCGCGCGGCGTGTTCGCGCACCAGCGCGATCATGTTGGGCACGCCTTGGGTGCGGTTCGACGACAGCTGGCGTTTGAGATCGAAGCGGTCGAGCGCTGCAGCAATATCAGTTTCCGCCACTTCGCCCGCCGGCCGATCCTGCACCGCGGCAAGCACCAGTGCGACTATGCCTTTGGTGATCGCGGCATTGCTGTCGGCGAGGAAGTGCAGCGCATCGCCCGCGCTTTCGATCGGATAGACCCACACGCTGGCCGAACAGCCGCGCACCAGCGTGGCATCGGTCTTGAGCGCGTCGGGCATCGGTTCCAGCTCGCGCCCCAGCTCGATCAGCAGGCGATAGCGATCGTCGCCATCGAGGAATTCATATTCGTAGTAAATATCGTCGAGCGTGCGCATGAATCGGCCCTGATGCGAGGGATCGTCAATCAAACCCCGTCACCCCGGACTTGATCCGGGGTCCATCCAGCCCCGCAAGCGGCGATTGTTGGGGAGATATGGACCCCGGATCAAGTCCGGGGCGACGAAAGTATCGGTCAGTCGCGTCCCTAGCGCCGGCGCAACAGTGTTGGAAACGGTTTTTCGGGCAGCATCCGCGCGTTCAGCGGTCGCGCAGCGCATCGATTTCGTGCGCGAGGTTGAGGCTGCTGCGGTTTTCGGTGACGATGCGTTCGAGCACCGCGATGCGGCTGTTGAGCGCCGCCACTTCGCGCGCCAGCGCGGTGGTTTCGGCGCTGTCGCCGCGCGCGGCTTCGATCCGCGCCTGCGCGACATGGTGGCTTCGCAGGACTTTGGCGATCGAGGTGATGGCAACAATGATGACAATGGCGAGCCAGAAATCCATGGCCGAACTCCTTTGCGCGGGCGGGATTATTGCAGGTTCTTGGCCGGGGCCACGCCCGCCTCATCGGCACGCAAGGCTTCGATTTCGTGCGCCAGACTGGTACCGCGATCGGTGATGATGCGTTCGAGCACCCGCACGCGTTCTTCCAGCCGTTCGGTATGCGCGGCGTATTGCGCGGCCTTTTCGGCAGTGGCGCGCGCGCGGATTTCCTCCATCCGGCGCTGGTGCTTGGTCCAGATCGCAAAGAACGGGATCATCAACGCCATCATCGGAATGAGCAGGGCAAGCGATTCGCTATTCATGACAGATTTCCCCCGGACTGGTGTGCGCGCGGTTCAGCGCAATTGTTCGATTTCGGCGGCAAGCCGCGGATTGGACGAGACATAGAACGCTTCGACTTCGGCCAGCCGCCGGTCGATGTCGCGAAACTGCGCGCGCACTTCGCGCGCGGTGCGCGTCGGCGACTGGCGCACGCCCTGCCAGAATTTCTGTTCCTCGACATCGGCGTAGAGTCGGCTTGGCTTGTCGGGCGCGAGAAAGCCCAGCGCGAAATAGATCACCGGCACAAACCCCGAGCTGCACACGGTCGCCACCACAAAGGCGAGCCGTACCCACAGCACTTCAAACCCGGTGTAATCGGCAATCCCGGCGCAGACGCCCATCAGCTTGCCATTGGCTCTGTCGCGGTAAAAGCGCGTGCGTGCGGTGTTCATGAGCGGTGCCCCTTCTTGTCGGCGAGCATGCGTTCGAGCTCGGTCATCGGTTCATCGGCTTCGGCCGCGCTGCGGCCCAAAGGACGGAATTCGGGATGGTCGGATGCCACCAGCCGTTCGACCGTGGTCATGCGGTCTTCAAGCCGGCGCGCGAGGCGATAGAGCTCGTCGAGCAGCGCTTCGTCGCCGGTGGTCAGCGTCGCGGCGGTTTTCCACCGCGTGACATAGTGGAGAATGATCCACGGCAGCCCGATAAACAGGCAGACAACCGCGATCAGGCCAATGACGTCGCCGGAATCCATGGCTCAGCCTTCCTTTTGCGCGAGCGCGCGTTTCATCGCCGCGAGTTCCTCGTCGATGCGGTCTTCGGTC
>CAITOD010000648.1 GCA_903893935.1 uncultured Sphingomonadales bacterium | reverse complement strand
AGCACGGCATGCGCGTCGGCGGGGATATGCCGTTTCAGCCAGTCGAAATCGCGCACTTCGGTTTCGGCGCCGGTGACGATCAGGAAGGTGGTGGCATCGATGCGGGTGACGGTCAGATCGGCCTCGATCCCGCCTTTGTCGTTCAGCCACTGGGTATAGACCAGCCGGCCCGGCGCGACATCGACATCGTTGGCGCAGACGCGGTTGAGCACCGCGCAGGCATCGCGCCCTTCCAGCCGGAACTTGCCGAACGAAGACTGATCGAACAGGCCGACCGCGGTGCGCACCGCGCGGCATTCGGCGGCGCAATTGTCGAACCAGTTCTGGCGGCCATAGGAATAGCGGTATTCCGGTGCTGTGCCCGGTTCGCCATACCAGTTGGCGCGTTCCCAGCCATAAGCTTCACCGAAACAGGCGCCGGCCGCGGCCAGCCGGTCATGCAGCGCCGATTTGCGTGCGCCGCGTGCGGTGGCGTATTGTTTGAACGGATAGTGCGTGGCGTAGAGCAGCCCCAGGCTTTCGGTCACGCGTTCGCGCAAGTATTTGCGGTTGATCTGGAACGGCATGTTGCGCCGCACGTCGACCGTCCACAGATCGGCAGGCGGCACGCCGTCGCGAATCCATTCGGCCATGACTTTGCCCACGCCGCCGGCCGATTGCAGCCCGATCGAATTTAGCCCGGCGGCAACGAAGCAGCGTTTCAATTCGGCGGATTCGCCCAGGTGATAGCGCACATCGGGGGTGAAGCTTTCCGGCCCGCAGAAGAATTTCTGGATGCCGGCCTGTTCGAGCGCGGGCACGCGGCGCATCGCGTCCATCAGCATCGGCTCGAAATGCTCGAAGTTGCCGGCGATTTCGTCGAAGCAGAAATCCTCGGGAATGCCGTTCACACCCCAGGGCCGCGCATTGGGCTCGAACGCGCCGACCAGGAGCTTGCCCGCGTCGTGCTTGAAATAGCCGCAGTGGTCGTAATCGCGCAGCACCGGCAGCGTGGCATCGAGGCCTTCGACGCCTTCGAACAGCACGTAATAATGCTCGCAGGCCTGGAGCGGCACCGTCACGCCCACGCTGGCGGCGAGATCGCGGGTCCACATGCCGCCCGCCAGCACGACATAATCGGCGGCAATCGGCCCTTCGGCGGTATCGACCCCGGTGACGCGCATGCCATCGTGGCGGATCGCGGTGACTTTGGTGTTTTCAAATATCCGCGCGCCACGGCTGCGCGCGCCTTTGGCCAGCGCCTGGGTGATATCGACCGCGTTGGCATAGCCGTCGCTCGGGATATGGATGCCGCCGACCACGTCGGACACGTTGACGATCGGCGCCAGCGCCTTGATCTCTTCGGGTGTGACGACATGCACGGGCAAGTCGAACACTTTGGCCATCGACGCGCTGCGCTTCAATTCCTCGAAGCGCTCGCCATGCGTCGCCATCGAGATCGAGCCGCACTGGCGATAGCCGGTGGCCTGGCCGGTTTCGGCCTCGAGCCCGCGATAGAGCTCGCCGGTGTATTTGGCGAGCTTGGTCATGTTGATGCTCGGGCGCAATTGGCCGACCAGCCCCGCCGCGTGCCAGGTGGTGCCGCTGGTCAGCTGCTTGCGTTCGAGCAGGACGACATCGTCCCAGCCGATTTGCGTCAGGTGATAGGCGATCGAGCAGCCGATCACCCCGCCACCGACCACCACCACGCGTGCCTTGCCGGGCAATTCGGCCATCGATCAGGCTTTCATCAACGTGTTGTCGGGGTCGTAGGCGGGCGCGGCGAGCACGCGCGCTGTGCGGCGTTCGCCTTGCAGCACGATGTCGAACGTTGTGCCGGGCGCGGCGTGGTCGTGCGGCACGCAGGCAAAGAACAGGCTCTTGCCCGTGCGGTGGCCGTAACCGCCCGATGTGGTCAGCCCGATGCAAGTGTCGCCCACCATGCACGGTTCGGCGCCGCGCGGATCGACGTCCACGGCATCGACTTCGCCATAGGCAATGCGGAAGCGGTCAGGTGCCGCGAGCATGGCGGCTTTGCCGACGAAATCGGGCTTTTTGAGCGCGACAAAGCGCATCATGTCGGCCTCGATCATGGTGAGTTCGTTGGTGAGTTCCGAGCCCCAGCCTTTGTAGGCCTTTTCCATGCGCATGCTGTTGACCGCATAGAGCCCGTAATTGCGCACCCCGAGCGATTGGCCCGCAGCCCACAGCGCTTCGTAAAGCGCGGGCAGATCGACCATGGCCGGATGCAGTTCCCAGCCCAGTTCGCCCACGTAAGACACGCGCAGTGCGCGCACCGCAATGCCCGCGACAGTGATTTCCTGCCCGCTCAGATAGCGGAAGCTGTCGTTGCCGAGATCAGCGGTTGTGAGCAGTGCCAGCAAGTCGCGTGACTTCGGCCCGCTGACCACCAGCACGCCGCGCGCATCGGTGACATTGGTCACTGTCACTTGCTCGTGCGGCAGGCGGGCATGCAGCATGTGATCGAGATCGCGCTGTTCGGCCGCCGCCGCCGAAAGCGCATAGAAATGGTCATCGGCGAGCCGGGTCACGGTCATTTCGCCCTGGATGCGCCCGCCCGCCGACAGCAGATGGACAAGACCGATGCCGCCGGCGCGCGTCGGCATGCGGTTGGCGCAAATGCGGTTGAGGAACGCTTCGGCATCGGGGCCGGT
>CAITOD010000647.1 GCA_903893935.1 uncultured Sphingomonadales bacterium | reverse complement strand
GATATGTTCCATGCCGCTTTCGACTTCGCCCCACACGGTATACTGGCGGTCGAGAAAGCGCGCGTCGTCAAAGCAGATGAAAAACTGGCTGTTGGCCGAATGCGGGTTCTGCGTGCGGGCCATCGAGCAGACCCCGCGCACATGCGGCACATCGTTGAATTCGGCCTTGAGGTCGGGCTTCGACGAACCGCCCATGCCGGTGCCATCGGGGCAGCCGCCTTGCGCCATGAAACCGGGGATCACGCGGTGAAACTTCACCCCGTCGTAAAACCCTTCGCTCGCCAGTTCCTTGATCCGGGCCACGTGGCCGGGCGCCTTGTCGGGCAGCAGACGGATCACCACGTCACCCGAATCGAGCGAAAACACCAGTTTTTCTTCGGCCATTGCATGCGTCCTTTTTCGCGAGATTTGCGCCGATATAAGCGGTTTGCGCCCATTGTCGACAGTCTGCACCGCAGGGCCGCTTCCCATCGCGGCCATGAAAGCCTAATTGCGCGCCATGCCGCTCAACATGACCAAAGTTGCCTATGGCGCGACCTCGCTCGAGGAAGTGCACGGCTGGTTCCAGACGCGCGAAAGCCCGGCGCGACTTACCACGCGCAACCAGCCGCGCCGCCATGCCGAAATGATCGGCGGATCGGTCTACTGGATTCTGAAACACCAACTGGTCGCGCGATCCGAAATCCTGGGGTTCGAAGCCGCCCCCGACGGTCGCACCGAAATCGTCATTTCCACGCGGCTGATCGATGTCCACCCGCGCCCGCGCCGCGCGCACCAGGGCTGGCGCTATCTGGAACAGGCCGACGCCCCGCCCGACCTTGGCAGCGGTGAAAGCGCCGAAGTGCTGCCTTCGCACCTGGCGAGCGATCTGGCGCGGCTGGGGCTGGTCTAGAGCGCCGTCTCGCGTGCAACGACGCGGCGTAGCGCGTTCGCATATGTTGCCGGGTCTTGCGCGCCGGGGATCAGGTATTTGCCGTTGATGATCATCGCCGGTACGCCGGTGATGTTCCAGTCCCACGCCTGCTGCTCGCCGGCGGTGACAATCGCATCGAGTTCGGCATCGGCCAGCGCCGCTTTGGCTTCGGCCCGGTCGATCCCCGCCGCCATCGCGATATCGATCAGCACGGCGGGATCGGACATCGGGCGGCGCGCCTGGAAATGCGCGTCGAACAAGGCATGTTTCAGCCGCGCCTGAACGGCGGGACCATGATCGCGCAGCGCCATCACGAGCAATTTGTGCGCGGCGCGCGTGTTCCACATCATCGCCGGGGGCGGATCGCCCTCACCACTGTAGTCGAACGAATAGCCGGCCTGCCGCCCCACGGCGTGCAGGCGCTCGCGGCCGGCCGCGGCTTCATCGGCGCTGCGGCCGTATTTGCGCATGACATGCGCGCGCTGCTCTTCGCCTTCGGGCGGCATGTCGGGATTGAGTTCGAACGGGTGGAAGCGGATCGTGGCCGAAATTTCCCCGTCGAGTTCGGCCAGCGCGGTTTCCAGCTGACGCGTGCCGATCACGCACCACGGGCACATGACGTCGGACCAGATGTCGATCGTTACCGGATGGGCAGTCATGGCAAAATCCCCGTCATTGATCGAGCCACCAGCGGAGCAAATGATGCGCAATCGCAAACGGCGGCGGCGCGATGAAGCTGGCATCATCGCGCCCCTGCATCGCCGCAATCACTTCGTCGCGCGTGAACCAGCGCGCGTCGTCGAGTTCGGTGCGATCGACCGTCACCGCGTCGTGATCGGCAAAGGCGTGGCAGGCGATCATCAGCGACGAAGGAAACGGCCAGGGCTGGCTCGCGACATAGCGCACATCGCGCACCGTGAGCCCGGCTTCTTCGGAAATTTCGCGCGCAACCGCTTCCTCGACCGTTTCGCCGGGTTCGACAAAGCCCGCCAATGCCGAATAGCGGCGGGGAGGGAAGCGCGGCTGGCGCCCGAGCAGCAGGCGCCCGCCGTGTTCGACAGTCATGATCGTAACCGGATCGACGCGGGGAAAATGTTCGGCGGCACAAGCCTGATTGGTGCAGGTGCGCTGCCAGCCGCCTTTGGCGAGGCGCGTGGCCTGGCCGCAGCGCGCGCAGAAACCGTGGCGCGCGTGCCAGTCGACCAGCGCCTTGGCCGCGCCATAG
>CAITOD010000646.1 GCA_903893935.1 uncultured Sphingomonadales bacterium | reverse complement strand
CAACGAAGATGAACTGATGGTGGCCATCGGCCAGGCCCGCGTCAGCGACCGCCAGGTGATGGAGGCGCTCGTCCCCGGCAGCGCCGCCAACCTGCCGCAAGGCGAGGACTGGCCGCAGGATTCCTGGCCCCGCCAGCAACGCGCCATCGCCGTGCGCGGCCTGACGCCGGGCGCCGCGTTCAAACTGGCGACATGCTGTCACCCCGTCCCGGGCGACCGCATTGTCGGTCTGCGCCGCCCGGAAAAAGGCGTCGAAGTCCACGCCATCGACTGCCTGCAACTCGCCAACGGCATCGACGCCGACTGGATCGACTTGTCGTGGGAATCCCCCAACGACGGCGCTGTTGGCCGGCTTCGTGCAGAACTTTACAACCGCCCCGGCACGCTGGCCGAAATGGCCGGCATTTTCGGCAAGAACCACGCCAATGTGGTCAATCTGGAAATGACCCAGCGCGAAAACCCGTTCCATACTTATGTGGTCGATCTGGAAGTGCGCGATCTGGCGCACCTGACCCGCATTATCAGCGCCTTGCGCGCCAGCGACGCGGTGGCGCAGGCGGAGCGGATCTGAATGGTTGCGTTAACGCCCGATCGTTTTGGCACGGTCGCAAATCCGCGCCAGCAACTCGATTACATTCACGGATTGCGCGGATTTGCCGCGATCATCGTGGTGCTGCAACACGCGCTGCAGATGGTGCACGAAGGCGGCGTGGGCTGGTTTGATCCGCTGCTGATGAATCTCAATCTCGGCCGGTTCGGCGTGGTGCTGTTCTTTCTGATCAGCGGCTTTGTCATTCCCTACAGCTTGCGCGGGGCACGACCGGTGCGCGATTTTTTGATCAGCCGGTTTCTGCGGCTCTATCCGGCTTATTGGGTGTCGCTGCTGGCGTTGACCGTGGTGGCCGATCTCACCGGGCACCATCCGGATGTGGCCACGTTCCTGTCCAATATCACCATGCTGCAAGGGCTGTGGGGCGCGGAGAACATCGGCCCCGGCTATTGGTCGCTGCTGTATGAAATGGTGTTTTATGGCCTCTGTGTCGCGCTGTTCGCTGCCGGAATGCTAAGGACCATCTGGGTCAACGCGGCGATTGCGGGGGGCCTGCTGCTGGTCGTGCTCGGCTCAACGCTTGGCGAACTGTTTGATTACGAGCCCGTTGGCATTGCGGACCGGTTGTTTCTGACGTCGCTGTTCTTTACGGGGTTGATGCTGCGGCGCGCCACCGTCGATGCCGAACCGGTGGCATGGCGCTGGTCGCTGGTGCTGGTGCCGATGACGGTGGCAGGCGGGCTGGCGATGGGCGGCACATTCACGGAAATGCCGAGCAACGCCAATATCTATTTCAGCCCGATCGCGCTCAGCGCGGCCATGGCGTTGCCGGTGCTGTTCTTTGCGCTCGTGCTGTGGACCAGGCCCAAAGTGCCGACGCTGCTGATGTATGCCGGCACGATCAGCTATTCGGTCTATCTGTTTCAGGACATCGGCCTGCACCTGCTGCCGCTGACGCTCGCGCCGGGCAGCTGGCCGCTGACCTATATCGCGACGGTGGTAACGCTTACCACGGTGGTGGCGGTGCTGGTCTATCAGTTCGTCGAGAGGCCAGCGCTCGATCTGCGCCGCCGTTGGATGGCCCGGCTGAACACCGCAGCCGACCCGCGCCTGCCTGATCAACCCGCAACCGCCGCAAGCGCCGCCAGCGCGCGCTCGACATCGTCGGCCGTGTTGTAATGCGCGATCGCCAGCCGCACCACGCCGGTCGCTTCGCTCAGGCCCAGCTGGCGCACCGGTTCGAGCGCATAGTTGTGCCCCGACCACACGAAAATCTCCTGGTCTGCCAGCGCCTGCGCAAAGGCATGCGTCGGGATGGTGTCGTGGGTGAACGAGACGGTGGGCACGCGCTCGCCGATCCGGTTGGGATTGGTGATGCCGTGGATGGTCGTGCCGGGGATTGCCGCGATACCCGCGATCAGCCGCAGCGCCAGCGGCGTCTCGTGCGCGCGCGCGGCCGCATAGCCGCCCAGCATGCGCTCGCGCCGGCTGCCGCTATGCCCGGTCATGTCGCCCAGCGAGGCGATATAGTCTGCGGTCGCGGCCAGGCCTGCGAGCAGTTCGGTCTGCGGCGTGCCGCTTTCGAAGCGTTCGGGCAAGTCGTCCGAGGCGCAGCGGCATTTGTACGCTTCCAGCGTTTCAAGCACGCTTTCGCGGCCCCACAGCACGCCAAGGTGGGGCCCGAAGAACTTGTACGCCGAACAGACGAGAAAATCGCAATCGATCGCCTGCACATCGGGCAGATGGTGCGGGGTCAGCTGCACCGCATCGACATACGCGAGCGCACCGAATTCGTGCACCACGCGCACCAGCGCTGCCATGTCGTTGATCGATCCGGTTAGATTGCTGGCATAGTTCATCGCCACCAGCCGCGTGCGCGGGCTCATCACCGCGCGCAAGGCCTGGGGCTCGAGCTGCCAGCTTTGCGTGTCGAACGGCACCCAGCGCACGGTCAAGCCGCGGTCTTGCGCCATCAGCAGCCATGGCGCGACATCGCCTTCGTGATCCATCCGCGTCACGACGATTTCGTCGCCCGGCTGGCACAGCCGCCCGATCGAGCGCGAGATATGCAGCGTCAGCGCGGTCATGCTCGCGCCGATGATCACGCCGCGCGGGGAGGGCGCGCCGACGATATCGGCGCCCGCCTGATGCGCCGCATCCCAGATATCCATCGCCCGGCGCGATCCCGAAAACCGCCCGCCGAGGTTGCACGCGCCTTGCGCCATGGCATCGGCGACCGCGTCGATCACCGATTGCGGCACTTGCGTTCCCGCTGCGTTGTCGAGGAACACCGGGGGCTGCGCGGGGCGCGCAATCGCGGGAAACAGCGCGCGCACCTGGTCGATGGGGAAGGGGGGCATGAAATCTCCGCGTTCAGGGTCGATCAGACTGTCAGTGTCACGGTCAGGCTATCGCCGGCGACCAGTTTTTCGGCCTTGCGCACTTTGGCCGAGACCGGGATCGACCAGCCCATGCCCCCGATCGGAAAGGCCGAGCTCGGCCATTCGGTCGCGCCCACGCGCACCAGCAGCTTCACCGCGCCAAACCCGCTGCGCCGCCCGGATTCGAGCCGGCGCATCAGCGCCACACCATCGAGCACTTCGGCCACATGCGGCGGCACACCGATGAAATGCCAAACGCCATGGCTTTCGCTGGTGGATTGCACCAGCGTGGTTTCGAATTCGAACCGATCGACGCCCGTCACGGCGCGCGCCGCACCGGAACCGGCACATTGCAGGCATCGACACCGCCCGCCGGTGCGATGAAGAACCGGTCGCGACGATTGGCGCGCGCCGCCGCATAGCGGGCAAATGTGGCGCTGTTCGTCGCCAGCATCTGGTACACCGGCAGCCCGGGGACATCGCTGCCGATGCGGATCGCCGTGATCGGAACGCGTTCACCCGCGCTGGCATAAAACCCGAGCGCGGCCGTGCCGCGCGGCAATGTCGACAGCACTTCGATCCCTTCGATCACGCGGCCGACCAGCGCGATGTTGCGATCGAGCTGGCGCGGCGCCTGGCCGATCACCGCATAGAGTTCCGCCCCCGTGCCGGTATCGGGCGGATTGTCGCGGCCGACGCCCACCATGCCATAGCAATGCAGCAGCCAGGCATGATCGCGATCGAGCCCGACCGGCCAGCCCGCGACGATCCGCGTGTCGGGCGCATATGCATCGGCACCCAGCGACAACGCCTGATCGGCCTCGGCAGGCAAAGCAAAGCGCGGCGCCAGATAAGCGCTTTCGCCATTGTCGATCAGCCCGGCGGGCAGCGCCTTGGCTTTGGCCGTGGTGTCGCTATCGGGATCGCCCCATTGCACGACATAATTGTCCTGCGCCCGATTCACGCTCAGCCCGTCCCACCAGCGCGCCGCCGCCAGCTTGCGCAGATTGGCGATCCAGCCTTGTGCAAAGGGCGCCGGCGCCAACTGGATCACCACCCGCCGTGCCCGCCCCGCCGCATCGGGCGCCAGATCCATCACCAGCAGATCGGCCGACGCCACATTCACCCATTCCGCCGGCCGCGCCGCCGCAACGATCTCGGGCGGCGTCGGCACTGCTGCCGCATCGCCGCGCGCCATAGCCACGGGTGCCAGCATCATCGCCGCAACAACGGAACCGGCAAAACGATCAAATCCAGACATCATACCCGGCATGATGCCACCGCCTGCGCGCTTGCGAAACCCCCACCATGCGTCTAGGGCGCACGGCTCATCCAGAGCATGCGGAGCGGTGGCCGAGTGGTCGAAGGCGCTCGCCTGGAAAGTGAGTATACGCCAAAAGCGTATCGAGGGTTCGAATCCCTCCCGCTCCGCCATTTTTATCAATAAATTCAATAATTTAAGAAAAAATCTATCAGCGATGCCCACTCTCATGCCCACTTTAAATTTGGATTGATACGGATCGCAGCGAACCGCGGCGGCAATGATTACGACCGGCGGGTCAGGTATGTCGGATGTAAATGACCGAACTACATTCGGACCGAAGTTCGCCAAGGTCGCGGTAAAAACAAAAAAATGTAGATTTTAAAAAACATCCATGTTAGCAAATCTCCTCAGGCGCAGGGAAATTTGCTGATGAGAATGAAAGACCGTTCTGCTGAGATTGAGCAGGACAAGGACGTTTTGTCTCTGGGGGGACGGCTCCAATTCGCGCGACGTGTCGCAGGCATCACGCAGGAAGAACTGGGTGCGGCGGTGCAACTTACCCGATCGAGCATTGCGCAATATGAGGGTGGGCATGCAACCCCGCCTCTGGAAGTCATTTTCAAATTGGCTGCAAGCGTCGGAGTGGATCCACGTTTCCTCATTTTTGGAGACGAACCT
>CAITOD010000645.1 GCA_903893935.1 uncultured Sphingomonadales bacterium | reverse complement strand
GGCGTCGAGATGGCTTGAGCCGAAGGCCAGCGCAGCTAAATATTCCCGATATTCCTGCGCCATCCCTCCTTGCACTGGGCCAAAATCGGCTCCGTCACGGTGTTACAGATTTATCGCAGGGCGCTCTAAGCTAGCGATCTTGCCTGACCCGATGGGTCGCAACTGGATTCCCGCTTTCGCGGGAATGACGAAGAAGATGGGTCTCGCGGCCCACCTTCAATGCTTGCCTTTGGGCTCGCGCGCGATGAGCTTGACCGGCGATTTTTCGATTGCCGCGAGCGCCACCGGGGCTTTGCCTTTGTCGGCTTTGGGCTTGCGGAGTTCGCGCGTGCTGCGTTTTTGCGATTTGGCCATGCGATCGGGTCCTCGACGCGGGCCTCGCACGCCATCACATATGGGCGACGGGAACGGCGCCCGGCACAAGTACCACGCTGCAGCGCGTACCCGGCATCAATTCGTCAGGCCGAGCCGGTCTTCGTCGGTGTAGATATCGAACCGCGTCAGCGTGACCATGCCGAACGTGGTGACCAGCGCGGCATCGGCGGCATCGCGCCCGCGTGCCATCAGGATGCGCCCGCGCCGCGGGTAATTGTGCCGCGCATCGAACACATACCAGCGCCCGTCGAGCCAGACTTCGAACCACGCCGAAAAATCCATGTCGCCGACCAGCGCGGGCAAGTCCATGTCGCCCATATAGCCGGTGCAATAGCGCGCCGGGATATTCATGCAGCGGCACAGCGTGATCGCGAGGTGCGCGTAGTCGCGGCACACACCGACGCGTTCGTGGAACACATCATAGGCCGTCTTGGTCGGGCGCGCAGCCATATAGTCAAAGCGGATGTGTTCGTGAACAAACGTCACGATCGCCTGCACCAGCGACCAGCCTTGCGCCACATGGCCGAACAGGTTCCACGCTGCTTCGGTCAGCCGGTCGGTCTCGCAATAGCGGCTGGCGAGCAAGTAGAGCAGCACATCGTCGGGCAGATCGGCCAATGCGATCTGGCGTGCGTGCGGCACCACCGGGTCGGGCTCGAACGGATCGTGAATGACAAATCCGCACGAAATGGTGATCCCGCCCGCGGGCATTGTCAGCCGCGTGCAGATGTTGCCGAATGTATCGACATAATCATAAAGCGGCACATCGGGCGTCGTGAAAATGCGCTGCGCGGTGCGCAAGTCCTTGTTGCGCGAGGCATGGACCGACAAGTTGGCGAGCATCGGCACCGCCTGGCCCGCGGCAAAACCGATATCGTATCCGGCGCGTATCAACATGGCGGCAAACTTTCGCAGTGGAGTTCAAAGCGCGCCGGTGCCGCCTTCACGGCGGTTCTATACCCCCGCAGCGGGGTCGCGCAACCGCTAGCCCGCACCCTCTTTAGGATGCGGTGGGGTTGACGCGGCGAGGGTTTGCCGGTTGGTGACCGGCGTTTCCACACCGGAGTTCCCGATGACCCAGTTTCCCGTTACCGAGCGCAGCCGGATTCGCCGCCTGCATGAGCGCGGCACCCACGAAAGCGCCGCGATTCACGCCGTGCTCGATGCCGCGCCGATGTGCCATGTCGGCTATATCATCGATGGCGAGCCTTATGTGACGCCGACCATCCACTGGCGCGAAGGCAACCGGGTCTATTGGCACGGCTCGGCCGCCAGCCGGTTTTTGCGCAAAGTCGAAGGCCAGCGCGTGTGCCTGACCGCCAGCCTGATGCACGGCTATGTCATGGCGCGGTCGGCGTTCAACCATTCGGTCAATTACCGCTCGGCAATGGTGTTCGGGCGCGCACAGATCATCGCCAACCCCGATGACATCGCCGCCGCTTTGCGCCGCTTTGTCGACGATCTGTTCCCCGGCCGCTGGGACAGCTTGCGCACGATGACCGCGCAGGAGCTGAAAGCCACCAGCGTGCTGTGGCTCGATATCGAGGAAGCCAGCGTCAAAGACCGCCACGCCCCGCCAGGCGACGCCGAAGACGCCGAAGTTCCGGTCTGGGCCGGTGTCTTGCCGATGCACACCACGCTTGGCGCGGCCGAACCCGCGCCTGGCCCGCATAGCGATCTGCCGCTGCCCGAAGGTCTGGCCGCTCTGCTTGCATCGGGGCGTTTGCGTTAACCCCGGGTGCGACGCACAAACATCACCGTGGTCAATCGGCCCGCCAAAGGATCGCTGTCGAGCGGGGTTTCCGGGGTGATCAGCGCCGAATGAAGCAGACACCCGGGATAGAATACGATCCGGTTGGCGAGACCCTCGATTGTGGTGAGCAGTTCGTAGTGGCAATTGCTTTGCGCAATATAACCTGGCGGGGTCGCGGCGCGTTCTGCGCCGGCGAGGCTGATAAAGTGACTGGCGTTGTCCGGCGTGACCACTTCGATCCCGCTGGCGCGGTGGCGGAAGAAACCGGTGCCCGCAGTGGGCGCAAGGTAGTGCAGCATCGCGATCACATCGGGATCTGACGTGTCGAAATGCGGCGCGCGCTGTTGCGCGGCGAGCTGGTCGGGCGCAAATGTCGTGAGTGAAAAGCTGGCCTCGGTCACCGCGAACCCGGGCCAGTCATAGGCGCTGCCGATGTAAGGGGCGATCGCCCGGAGCAGGTGACCGAGATAGCTGCACGCCGCGCCATCACCCGCCGTGATCACCCGGCGCAGGCCTGGATAACTGCGCTGCTGCGGCGGATAGGGCGCAAGGTCTGCTGCAATCGCGCGAATGGTGGAAAGCGTTGCGGCCTGATCCAACCCGGGCAAAGCGAAACCGTCGACGGTCAGCGCAATCGCCTTGCTCTCGCCCACCAGAATGCGCGTGGGGGTCATGGTTTGCCGCTCCCCGGGCGGGAAGGCTTGTCCGCCCCGCCTCGAGTCACAGCTTGGCGGATATGGTCGGCCTGTCTACCCTGATTGATACATCTACCCTGATTGATACATCCGGCCTGATTGAGAGCCTCGTCAAAGCCCCGCTTTGATCATCCAGTCGTGGAACAGCCGAACCGGGCGCGATTGCAGCGCACGCGGCCGGCAGACGAACCAGTAGCTGTAGGGGCTGTCGACTTCGATATCGTAGACGCGCGCCAGCCGCGAATCGTGGCTGCGCGAAAAATGGTCGTCGTGCATGATCGCAATGCCAAGCCCTTGGGCTGCGGCTTCGAGAATCAGCTGGCCCGAATCGAAATGGTCGATCGCGACGGGTTCGAGCGTTTCGAGGTGCAGCGTGCGCTTCCATGCCTCGAAGCTCATCGGCAGATCATTGTGCACAAGGAAAGTCTGTTTCGACAGCTTGGCGATGTCGGGCCGGTCGCCCAGTTGGGCGGCCAGTTCCTGGTTGGCAATGGCATAGACCCGGTTGTGATCGAGCCGCACCGCGTGGAGCGAAGCATCGGGGCCTTCGGACAGGATGATCGCGGCGTCGATCGTATCGCCAAGTTTGGTTTCGGCGGCGTGGCCGCTGTCCATGTCGATGTGCAATTGCGGATGCAGCCGGCGCAGTTCGGAAAGCCGCGGAAACAGTCGCTGGCTGCCGAACAGCGGCAAGACCCCCAGCCGCAGCCGCATGACCCGGCCGGTGTCGATCAGGCGGTCGATGCGGTCGGCCATTTCGTCGATCAGCGGCGCCACCGCATCGTACAGCAACTGGCCTTCCTCGGTCAGCTTGAGCGCCTGGTGCTTGCGCTCGAACAGCGGCTTGCCGACAAATTCCTCGAGCGCGCCCAGCCGCCGCGACAACGCCGAGGGGCTCAGCGCAAGTTCGGCCGCCGCGGTCTTGGCCGAGCCCGCGCGCACCACGCGGATAAACGCTTCGAGCGAGCGCAACGGGGGCAGGCGGCGGATCATGGTCGTTTGGTTACTCGGTTGGATCGTGCGCAGCCGCCGGCGCATGCAGGCGCAGCCGGGTGACGCGGCGTTCGTCGCCATCGGTCACTTCGATCCGCCACCCGCTGTCGTGATCGAGCATGCGGCCGACCGGAGGCACTTCGCCCGCCAGCACCACCGCCAGCCCGCCGAGCGTATCGACATCCTCGTCGACAATGGCAAGCCGCGGGTCCACCCTTTTACCGACTTCTTCGAGTTCGGCGCGCGCATCGACATCCCAGATCCCGCCCTCGCAATGGTGGATCAGGTCGACCGGCGCATCGTCGTGCTCGTCTTCGATCTCGCCGACGATTTCCTCGACCAGGTCTTCAAACGTGATGATCCCGTCGGTGCCCGAATATTCGTCGATCACGATGGCAAGGTGCGTGCGGCTGGCGCGCATGTCGCCCAGCACATCGAGCGCGCCGCGTGCCTGCGGCACGAACAGCGGCTGGCGCATCAGGCCCGACCAGTCGGCGGGTGCCGGCGATCCGTCGAGCGCCATTTGCGCGACGATCGGGAACACGTCTTTGACGTGGACCATGCCGATCACTTCATCGAGCGATTCGCGATAGACCGGCAATCGGCTGTGGCCGTGCTCGGCGAACGCAGCGACCAGTTCGGCAAAGCTGGCGCCGGCCGGCACCGCCACGATCTGCCCGCGCGGGATCGCCACGTCATCGGCATCGTGCTCGCTGAAATGGAGCAGGTTGCGCAGCATCTGCCGCTCCAGCGGCACGAGATCGCCGCTGGTGTCGGTGGCACTGCCCAGATCGCCTTCGTGTTCTTCGATCGCTTCCTCGATCTGCGCGCGCAGCGACTGATCGTGGTCAGACCCTCGAAACAGCGCCTTGACCATGCGCCATAACGCGGGGCTACTGTCGCCTTCGCCCGTACGGCTGTCGCCGCCGGACCCGTTGCCCTCGGGCACTTGCTCGGTCTCCTTCACCAGGGGCGCGATCGTCCGGGCCCCCCCAGATCACGCATATGGGTCGGCGAGCCCCAAAAGTGCAAGCGCCTTCCGCTCCAGCGCTTCCATTTCCTCGGCTTCGCGTTCGCCGGTCTCGTGATCATAGCCGGCCAGATGGAGCAGGCCGTGGACAATCAGGTGGCTGGCGTGCGCCGCCTCGGTCACGCCCTTTTCCGCCGCTTCGCGCACGCACACGCCATGCGCCAGGATCACATCGCCGAGCATTGCCGGCCCCGTTTGCGCGCCGGCGCGCAGCACTTCCTCGCGCGACAGCATCGGAAACGACAGCACATTGGTCGGCTGGTCTTTGGCGCGCCATTGCCGGTTGAGCGCACGGACTTCGTCGTCATCGGCGAGCACCAGGCTGACCAGCATCGTGCCGTGCGCGATTTCAGGGGCGACTGCGGCGGTGGCTTCGGCGGCGGCGGCGGCCAAGGCTTCCCAGTCGATCGCCTCGCCCCACACCGGATCGATATCGATGTCGAGGTCCGGGAAACATATGGGCGAGCTCACGGGCGCGGTGCCGGGTTGGGGTCCTCGCCGTCTTTGCCTTCGTAGGCTTCGACAATCCGTCCGACGATCGGGTGACGCACGACATCGCCCGAGCCGAAGCGCACCGTGCCGATCCCGGCCACGCCTTCGAGCCGGCGCACCGCATCGGCGAGGCCACTGGCGGAAACCCCGCCGGGCAGATCGGTCTGGCGCGGATCGCCGCACACCACCATGCGGCTGTTCTGGCCGAACCGGGTGAGGAACATTTTCATCTGCCCGGGCGTGGTGTTCTGCGCTTCGTCGAGAATGATGAAGGCATCGGCCAAAGTGCGTCCGCGCATGAACGCAATCGGCGCCACTTCGATTTCGCCCGAGGCCATGCGGCGTTCGACTTGTTCGGGCGGCATGCAGTCGTAGAGCGCGTCGTAAAGCGGGCGCAGATAGGGATCGACTTTTTCCTTCATGTCGCCGGGCAGAAAGCCCAGCCGCTCGCCCGCTTCGACTGCGGGGCGCGACAGGATCAGCCGCTGCACCGATCCGTTCATCAATTGCGCCACGGCCTGGGCAACCGCGAGATAGGTCTTGCCGGTGCCGGCCGGCCCGAGCGCGAAAATCACGTCGTCGCGGATCAGCGCGCGCATATAGTCGATCTGCGTTTTCGAGCGCGGCGCGATGGTCTTGCGCCGGGTGCGGATCAGGATCGGCGGCGTTTCGATCGGCGCGCCGGTGATAATGCCTTCGAGCGTGGGTTCGTTCGACATGGCGATGGCCGCGTCGATCGCGCCCGCATCGATTTCGTGCCCGGCAAGCAATTGCTGGTGCATCGCGCGCAGCACATCGCGCGCCCGCGCCACCGCATCGTCGGGCCCTTCGACCACCGCGCGGTTGCCGCGCGCCGAAATATACACCCCCAGCCGGTTTTCGATCTGCACCAGATTGGTGTCGAACTGGCCGAACAAAGCGCCCAGCACGGTCTGTTCGTCGAATTCGATTTCGATCCGCGCGCGCCGATTCGATTCGTTGCGGTTGGCTTCGTTGCGGTGGCTGCCTTCGTGCGAGGCACCATAATGGCCAGTGGGTTCGCCACGGGAATCGCGATGCGCCTCGGTCGTGGCGCGGGGGAATTTACGGGCCATGCGTCTCCCTTAAGCTGGTGCGGCCAGATTATGCCCGGATGTGGCAGGCGCAAGACAAGCGGGCGTTAAATCGCACGATTTGCACAACCTGTTTGTCGCGCGGCGGTTTCTGCAGTGCGCCCGGGCGGAAATGCCTGTCTGCGACAAACCTGAATCACCGATAACGTCATCGTCTCGTGACGGTTCATCCGGATCGTGCAATGACAGGGCAGGTTACGGGTCCGTTCAGACGACCCCGGGCCGAAAGCAGGAAAACAGGAGGATCATGATCATGCGCAAGACGCTTCTTTCGCTCGTCGCCGTGGCTGTCGCGGTAAGCGCGCTCGTTCCGACCGCGGCCAATGCCCGCTGGTGGCACCATCGCCATCATCACCACCACCACTATCACCACATGTGATCGATGCGGATGGCGGGGCGACTGGTCAGCCGACCAGCCGTCCTGCCAGCGAATTGGGGCCGGCTTCGACCAGATCGACCTCGATCAGATCGCCGACCGCGACCGCCTCGGTCACATGCACCGATTGCAGCCAGGGTGATTTGCCCAGCCACTGGCCCGGCTGGCGCCCGCGCCGCTCGATCAGCACCGCGCAGCGCCGCCCGACCGAAGCGAGGTTGAACGCGTGCTGGTCGCGGTTGATGCGCGCCTGCAGGCGTTGCAATCGGTCGTCCATCACTTCGGCGGCAATCTGTCCGTCCATCGCCGCCGCCGGCGTGCCCGGGCGCGGCGAATATTTGAAACTGAACGCCTGCGCATAGCCGACCGCATCGATCAGCGCGATCGTATCGGCAAATTCGGCCTCGGTCTCGCCCGGAAACCCGACAATGAAATCGCCCGACAGCGCCATATCAGGCCGCGCGGCGCGCACGCGTTCGATCAGTTTGAGATAGCTTTCCGCGCTGTGGCTGCGGTTCATCGCCCTGAGCACGCGGTCGCTGCCCGATTGCACCGGCAGATGCAGAAACGGCATCAGCTTGGCGTTGGTGGCGTGCGCTTCGATCAGCGCCTCGTCCATGTCGGCGGGATGGCTGGTGGTATAGCGGATGCGCGCGAGATCGGGGATCGCGGCGAGCGCTTCGGCGAGCCCCGCGAGCCCGATCGCGCGCCCCGCCGCATCGTGCCCGGCCCAGGCGT
>CAITOD010000644.1 GCA_903893935.1 uncultured Sphingomonadales bacterium | reverse complement strand
GAAGCCGATGGCGGCGAGGAGGAAACGGGTGATCCGGGGACGGTGGCCGACATGGTGCTGGCGGCAGCACTTGCGGCGATCCCGCGCGATGTGCTCGCGCGCATGGCCGAGGGCGGTGCCCGCCGCGCGCGCGCCAGCGCCACCCAGGGACGCGGGGAGCGGCGCAAATCGGCGCAGCGCGGGCGACCCAAGGGCACTGTGGCGGGCATGCCCGGCGGCGGGCGGCGGCTGAGCGTGATCGCCACTCTGCGCGCCGCCGCGCCTTGGCAGAAACTGCGCGGCGACACGGGACGCGTGCAGATCAGGCGCGATGATTTGCGCGTGCGGCGGTTCGAGACGCGCAGCGAAGTGCTGACAATTTTTGCGGTCGATGCGTCGGGCTCGGCAGCGATGGCGCGGCTGGCCGAGGCCAAAGGCGCGGTCGAACTGCTGCTGGCCGAGGCATATGTCAAGCGCGCGCATGTCGCGCTGGTGGCGTTTCGCGGCGCCAGTGCCGATTTGCTGCTGCCGCCCACGCGTTCGCTGGCGCGCGCGCGCAAATTGCTTGCCGATCTGCCCGGCGGGGGCGGTACGCCGCTCGCAGCGGGGCTCGCTGCGGCGCGCGAACTGGCCGAAGCGGCGCGCGCGCGCGGCCGCACGCCTTACGTGGTCGTGCTCACCGATGGCCGCGCCAATATCGCCGCCGACGGCCGCGCCGTGCGCGCGCAAGCCGAAGCCGATGCCACCCAGGCTGCCAAAGCGATCGGGGCGGCGGGGATTGCGGCGGTGTTCGTCGATACGTCGGCGCGACCGCGCCCCGAAGGCGCCGCGCTCGCCGCCGCGATGCGCGCGCGCTATCTGCCGTTGCCGCGCGCCGATGCCACCGCGATGCATGCCGCAATCAGCCGGGCGCAGCGCGGATGAGCGCCGAGCCGCGCTGGGACGTCGAAGGCCGCAGCTGGCCCAACCGCGCGGCCAGCCGGTTTGTCACCGCAGGCCGGCTGCGCTGGCATGTCCAGGAGATGGGGCCGCGTGATGCGCCGGTGCTGCTGTTGCTCCACGGCACTGGCGCTGCCACGCATTCATGGCGCGATCTCGCCCCGTTGCTCGCGGAGCAATTCCGGGTGGTGGCACCCGATCTGCCGGGGCATGGTTTCACGCGCGGGCGCCCGGCGGGCGGGTTGTCGATGGTGGCAATGGCGCGCGCGCTCGGCGAACTGCTCGCCACGCTCGGGCTCGATCCGGCGCTGGTGGTCGGGCATTCGGCTGGGGCTGCAATCGCGATCCGCATGGCGCTCGACGGGATAGCCGCGCCGCGCCAGCTGGTCGGGCTCAACGCCGCCTTGCTGCCCATCCCTGGTCTTGCCGGCGTGCTGTTCCCCTCGCTCGCGCGGCTGCTGTTCGTCAATCCGTTCGCGCCGCAGCTGTTCGCGCGGATGGCGCGCACCCCGGGCGAGACCGCGCGGTTCCTCGCGCGCAGCACCGGTTCTACCATCGATGCAGCCGGGATCGCCGCCTATCAAAGCCTGTTCGCAACCCCTGCGCACTGTTCGGGCGCGATCACGATGATGGCCGACTGGGACCTTGTCGGGCTGCGGCGCGATTTGCCGCGGCTTGGCTTGCCGCTGCTGCTGGTGCATGGTCAGGCCGATTCGGCGATCCCGCTGGCGCACGCGCAGCAGGCTGCCGCTATCATGGCACCGGCGCGGCTGGTCGCGCTGCCCGGGTTTGGCCATCTGGCGCACGAAGAAGCGCCCGACCAGATTGCGGCGTTGATTACCCAATTCGCACGAGAGGATTGCTGATGGGATCGCTCTATTTCAGCCTGTTCGACATGGCCATTTGCGGCATTCCCGCGCTTGGTATCGGGGTGTGGCAGCTTGTTTCGGTCAATCGCGAAATCGCCAAAGACAAAGCCGCCAAAGCCGCCGCATCACCAGACGATGCGCGGCATGCGGTAGGGGAGCATCGACTGGACGACCGGTGAGCGAAAGCGGCCGAGCGACAGACTTTCGTGCACCGCCTGGCAATCTTCGCCGAACAGCCGCGTTGCGAGCTTGGATCGCGCATAGAACGGCGCGTCGATCCACGTTCTGACCACACGCGGGGTTGATCCGGCATCGGCGCGGGTGGCACGTTTGACCAGCCAGCCGGTGCGCGGCAGGCGCGCGGGCGCCGGCTGGTCGACATCGTGCCAGTTGCCCTGGCGGTCGAGCAGCAGCGCCAGATCGAACGGCGTGCCGTCGCGCCGTTCGCCTTCATAAAGCACCGCGACATCGTTCCTGAGATGCGCGCGCGACCAGTGCCAGTCGTTGAACCCGTGTTCGAGCGGTTCGTCGCCAAAATTCGAATCGAAATAGCCCGGGCCCGACCAGCTGACCCCGGGATGCGTCATGGCAACTTCGACATGCGCGCGCGGCGCCACCGGGTGCCAGCGGTGGCGGCCGTCGGGGTCGAGCGCAAATGCCGTCGTGCCCAGCATTTCGGGCGTGACGCGCACCGTGCCGCGTACTTTGTAAGGCAGCGGCGCGGAAATTTCGGCAATCTCGATCACCAGCGTATCGCCGTCCCAGTCCATGCTGCTCGGGCCGACGCGGAAATGGCTGGCGCTGCGGCTGAGCCGGCTCGCCGGGCGTTCGGTCATTGCCCAGGCCGAAGCGCGCGGGCCATTGAGCGCGACATTGATCGCGCAATGGTTTTCGGGGCGCTGGCGCCCGCTCAATTTGTAATAGGGCGAAAACACGCTGCCGATGAAGGCGATGATCGTCAGCCCGTAAGCACCGTCTGCACTGGTCGCGTCGATATACCACCAGGCATAGCCTTTGGGTGGAACCGCGCCGTCGAAGCGCGGTCCGACAGCAGACATTCGACGGCTAGTCGGCCGGAAAGCGCTGCCATCGGCACGCCAGCGCCGGGATGGGTGCTCCCGCCCGCGCAATAGAGCCCAGGGATCCGTGTCCGGCTGCCCTGCCGGCGGAAGGAGGCCGCCCACCCGTGCGAGGCCGGTCCATAAAGGGCTCCACCCGTCGACGGACACAGGCGCTCGAACCCGGCCGGCGTGGTCAGCACGCTCGAGGGCGTCAGATCGAGGGTAAGCCCCGCCCGCGAAACCTGGGCGAACATGTGCTTCGTGCATGTCTCGATCTCCGTATGCGAAAGGTCGTGGCGGTCGCCATCGGGCGGTGCATTGACGATAATCTGCACGCGCTCGCGGTCGGCCTGCACCGCCGCCGCATCGCGATCCTGCGCGCAGATGTAGACGCTGGGCGATGGCGCAAGCCGGCCGCGGCCAAGCGCGGCAAATTCGGCCGCGTAGTCGGGCGAAAAAAACACATTGTGGCGCACCAGCAGGAAGCCGGAGGCGCGCGCCCGCCCGGTCCACACCAGCGCACCCAGCGACCGGCGGCGGCGCGGCATCGCGCTGGTGGCGCGGCGTGCGGCAGGGCCGAACCGGCCCGCGCCGATCGCGGCGGGATCGGCATTGCACACCACCGCGCCGGCACTGATCCGTTCGCCATTGGCCAGCACGACGCCACTGGTGCGGCCGCGCTCGACCACGATCTCGTGCACCGGCACGCCATAGCGAAAGCATACCCCGTTCGCGCGCCCGAGCGCTTCGAGCGCCAGCGCCAGCCGGTGCATGCCGCCATCGATCAGCCACACCCCGCTCGCTTCGACATGCGCGATCAGCATCAGCGTCGCGGGCGCCTTGAACGGCGATGATCCGCAATAGGTCGCATAGCGACCGAACAATTGCCGCAGCCGCGGGTCGTCGAAATAGCCGCCGAGCGCGCGCCACAACGAGGCATACGGGCGCAACGTGCAATAATCGGGAAAGCCGCGCAGCCCCATGCGCCAGCCGAGCGCGATCGGATTGGTGTTGGTGCGGCGCAGAAACGGCGCATCGAGCGCGTCGAAAATGCGCCGCGCTTCTGCGCGAAACGCACGATAGCCGCGCGCGTTGGCTGCCCCGGCAAAGTCGCCGATCGCCGCTTCGCTCGCCGCCGGATCGGCAAACAGGTCGAGCCGGTCGGGCCCCCAGGCATGGCGCGCCAGCACAGTGGCGGGCCGGGTGGTGATATAGTCTTCGAGCGCGGCCCCGCAGGCGGCGAAAATATCGGCGAACACATCGCGCATGGTGAACACCGTCGGCCCGCCATCGATCGCCGCGCCATCAACCATGACCGCGCGCAATTTGCCGCCCGGGCCCGGTGCCGCCTCGACCAGCGTCACGTCGCAGCCGCGCGCGGCAAGCAGGGCCGCGCTGACCAGCCCGCCGATCCCTGCCCCGATCACCACCACGCGGTCGTGCTGCACGGTTGTCGCATCCTTCCGTTGACGGAGTGCCAGCATGTGTCCATTAGAATTGACACATGTCAACGTACAAAGAAAGCGACTTCGGCTGGCGCGGCCGATGGATCGGCTGGCGCAACCGCGTGCTGGCCAGCGCCGGCTTTCAGCGCTTTGCCGCGCGCTTTGTGCTGACCCGGCCGGTGGCGCGGCGGCGTGCACGCGCTTTGTTCGATCTGGTCGCCGGGTTTACCTATTCGCAGATCCTCGCCGCTTGCGTCGAAACGCGGCTGCTGGAACTGCTTGCGGAGGCTCCGCTCGATACCGCAACGGTGGCCGCGCGAATCGGTCTGCCGGAACCCGGCGCGCAATGCCTGCTGCGCGCGGCGGCAGCGCTCGGGCTGGTCGAGCAACTGGGCGAGGCCTGGGCGCTCGGCAGCGATGGCGCTGCTCTGCTCGGCAATCGCGGGATTGCCGAAATGGTCGCGCACCATCGCCTGCTCTATGCCGATCTGGCCGATCCGGTGGCGCTGTTGCGGCGTGGCGGCGGTGGCGGCGCGCTGTCCGGCATGTGGCGCTATGCCGAAGCTCCAGGCGACGGCGATGCGAGCGCGGTCGGCGCCTATTCGGCGCTGATGGCGGCGTCGCAGCCGATGGTCGCGGCGCAGGCGATCGATGCCTATCCGTTCCACCGCCATCGCCGGTTGATCGATGTGGGCGGCGGCGAGGGGGCGTTCCTGTGCGCGCTGGGCGCGCGCGTGCCGGGGCTGGACCTTGCTCTGTTCGATCTGCCGGCGGTCGGCGCGCGCGCGCAAGTGCGACTCGGGGCGGCCGGACTGGATGGGCGCGCGACAGTCCATGGCGGCAATTTTCTCGCCGATCCGCTGCCGCGAGGTTACGATATCGTTTCGTTGATCCGTGTCTTGCACGATCACGACGATGGCCCCGCGCTGGCGCTGCTGCGCGCGGTGCATGCTGCGCTGCCCGCTGGCGGCACGCTGTTCATTGCCGAGCCGATGGCGCAGACGCCCGGCGCCGAACCCGCCGGCCACGCCTATTTCGGCCTGTATCTGCTGGCGATGGGATCGGGCCGGCCGCGCAGCCCGCGCGAGATCGGGGCGATGCTGCAAGCGGCCGGGTTTGCCCGCTGGCGCACGCGCGCCACCGCCGTGCCGTTAACCACGCGCGTCATTGTGGCGACCCGTTAAGTCGAGTGTCCAACCTTCTTGACAACCATTAATGTCCAGATAAGATGACACCCTGATAAGGAGTCAATCCGGACTCCGTCTCCCGGGGGATGTGTACGTGGACGCGATCGCGGTCATCATGGAAGCGCCCGAACGGCTGGCTTTGCGGCCGCTGGCGCTTACCCCGATGGGCCCCGCCGACGTGCGAGTCGCGATCGAATGGAGCGGCATTTCCTCGGGCACCGAAAAGCTCTTGTGGACCGGTCGCATGCCGCAATTCCCGGGGCTCGGGTATCCGCTTGTGCCCGGCTACGAATCGGTTGGCCGCATTGTCGATGCCGGGATCGAAGCGCGCGGCCGGATCGGCGAATGGGTGTTTGTGCCCGGCGCGAATTGCTACAGCGACGCGCGCGGATTGTTTGGCGGCAGCGCCCGCGCGGTGATCCTGCCCGCGGCGCGTGCGGTGCGGATCGAGGAAACGCTCGGGGTTGACGGTATCCTGCTGTCGCTCGCCGCCACCGCTCACCATGCGATCGTGGGTGGCCCGGCACCCGAGCTGATTGTCGGCCATGGCATTCTCGGCCGCTTGCTTGCGCGCCACACCATCGCGATCGGCGCACCCGCGCCGGTGGTATGGGAAACCAACCCCGCGCGCCGCGACGCGCGCGGCTATCGCGTGATCGACCCGGCGTGCGACGAGCGCCGCGATTATCGCACGATCTGCGATGCGAGCGGGGCGGCCGATGTGCTCGACCTGCTGATTCCGCGGCTTGGCAAACAGGGCGAGATCGTGCTGGCCGGGTTTTACGACCGCGTGTCGTTCGCGTTTCCGCCCGCTTTCATGCGCGAGGCAAAGCTGCGGATCGCCGCCGAATTCACGCCCGACGATATCACCGCCACCATCGCGCTGATCGCGCAAGGGGCGCTGTCGCTGGGTGGGCTGATCAGCCACGTGCGCCCCGCGGCAGAGGCGCACGACGCCTATCCGCAGGCGTTCACCGATCCCGATTGTCTGAAAATGGTCCTCGACTGGAGCGCCCTATGAGCATGCTAGATCCGGGCCAGTTGCGCGATGAAGCGCACCAAGAACCCGATCCCGTCCACACCGGGCCGGTCACCAAGCAGACGCAGATCATTGCGATCTACGGCAAAGGCGGCAGCGGCAAATCGTTCGCGCTCGCCAATCTCAGCTACATGATGGCGCAGCAGGGCAAGCGCGTGCTGCTGATCGGCTGCGATCCCAAGTCGGACACCACCAGCCTGCTGTTCGGCGGCAAATCGACCCCGACAATCATCGAAACGTCGTCGCGCAAGAAGCTCGCGGGCGAAGAAATCGGCATCGAAGATGTCTGCTTCCAGCGCGACGGGGTGTTCGCGATGGAATTGGGCGGGCCCGAAGTCGGGCGCGGCTGCGGCGGACGCGGGATCATCCACGGCTTCGAAACGCTGGAAAAGCTGGGCTTTCACGAATGGGGCTTTGACTACGTCCTGCTCGATTTCCTGGGCGATGTGGTGTGCGGCGGGTTCGGCCTGCCGATCGCCCGCGACATGTGCCAGAAGGTGATCGTCGTCGGGTCCAACGACCTGCAGTCTCTCTATGTCGCCAACAACGTCTGCTCGGCGGTGGAATACTTCCGCAAGCT
>CAITOD010000643.1 GCA_903893935.1 uncultured Sphingomonadales bacterium | reverse complement strand
GCGCCGCCGCCAGGCTCGACCCGCACAGCCGGTTGAGCGTAATGCCGGGCACCGACGAAGGCAGGCCGGCCACCAGTGCGGCATTGCGTCCGACATTGCGCGCATCTTCGCAGGACTGGATCACGCAGCCGGCGATGACATCGTCGATCGCCGCCGGATCAACCCCGGTGCGGGCGACCGTTTCGGCAATCACCCCGGCCAGCAGGTCGTCGGGCCGTACCGCCGCCAAGGCACCGCCATAGCGTCCGAACGGCGTGCGCACGCCGTCCACGACATAGACCGGTTCGATCACAGCGCGGCCGCCAGGCCGCCGGAAACCCGCAAGGTTTCGCCCGTGATGTACGAGGCGTCGTCCGAGCCCAGAAACGCCGCCACAGCAGCGATTTCCTCGGGGCTGCCGATTCGCTGCAACAAGGTATGCCCGATCCGCTCGGCAATCTTGGCGGCGGGAATGACGTCGACCGCACGCGTGCTGATCAGGCCCGGCGCAATGCAGTTGACCGCCACATGCGGCGCCAGTTCCATCGCCAGCACGCGGGTCAGCGAGACAACCGCCGCTTTTGACGAGGCATAGTCGGCATGGCCCCATTGCCCGGCAAAGTCGGTCGAGGCCACGTTGACGATCCGGCCATAGCGCCGTTCGATCATCCCGGGGGCAATCGCCCGCACCAGATAGCGCGTACCCGACAGGTTGATGTCATAAGTGCCCGCCCAGCGCTCTTCGGATATTTCAAGGAAAGGCTGGTACAGGACCTTTGACGCAATCCCGCCGACCACGTTGACCAGCACGTCGACCCGCCCGAACCGGTCATGCGCCGCATCGCACAGCGCTTGCACTTCCTCCTGGGCCAGGACATTGGCGCGCTGCACCAACACCCCGGCGGTGCGCCCGGCGATTGCGTCGATCTGCGCCGCGGTCTCGGCCAGGCGGGTGCCGGAGATATCGGTGATCACCAGATCGGCGCCTTCGCTCGCCATGCGCAGCGCGATGGCAGCACCCATCGGGCCACCGGCGCCGGTAACCAGCGCGACTTTGTCGTTCATACGCATGTATGTTCCTCGATCGGACCTGGCTCGATCAAACCCGTTCCGATCAAGCCGGGGCTGTTTCGATATGCGCGCGGATCGCGCCGTTGTCGTCCACCCAGCCGGATTTTTCAGCGTAGCCGATCATTGCCGCAAAGCCTTGCGCCCAGTCCGCTTCGGCGGGGCGCCCGTTCGTTTCAAGCCAGTTACGATCAAGCCAGACATGGTCTCCATCGACCCTCCCCACGCTGGCGAGCGGTGGGGCAGCGTCTTTGGCAACAACCACTTTCAGAGCCCGGAAATTGTCGATGTCTGCAAGGTGCGCGGCGTCACCATCAAAAGTTACGAACATGGCGCAAGATCCCGGAATGAACTTGTGAAATAGACCAGCGGTTCACCACCGATGGTTGCACCCGCCATGGCATCGCCCACGACAATCGCATGATCGCCGCTGTGATGTATCGCGCAAACCGCACATTCGACATGGGCAATGCACCCGTCGAGCACCGGCAGGTCCAGTTTGCCGTGGCCATGGGCAATGCCATCGAATTTGTCCGCGCCGCGTTTGGCAAACCGGCCGGACAAAGCGCCCTGATCCGCGCGCAGAAAGTTGATGCAGAAACGCCCTGACGCGCGGATCGCGGCGAGCGTGTCCGAGGCAAGATCCAGATTGATCAGGAACTGGGGCGGATCGAGGGACAACGGGGCCACCGCGTTCATGGTGATGCCGGTCGGGCGGCCGTCTTCGGTCAAGGCCGTAACGACGGTCACGCCGGTCAGCCAGTGGCTCGCTATCCGCCGATAATCGTGCGCTGCGATTGTGTCGATCTGATCGGTTGCCATGCGCTGCCTGCTCTCCCAAGGTTTGCATCTCAAATATACCACTTGGTATTTTTGTCAATTTGCGGGTATGTTTTTGTCGCCAACCCCAAGGATGGAATAGAGTCCCGACATGATGACGACCGATCACGATACGATGGTGCAGGCGCTCTATGACCGGGAGATGATCCGCGATTGCATGCATCGCTACACCAGGGCGATCGACCGGCGTGACTTCGACCTGCTCAAGACCGCGTTCTGGCCCGATGCGATCGACGAACATGGCGGCTATAACGGCCCCGTGTCCGAATTCTGGGATTGGGTCTATACGCGCACCCTGCCGTGGGAGCGCACCATGCATTCGCTGTCACAGATCATCATCGATCTGCGCGGCGATGAAGCAGCGGTGGAAACCTATTTTACCGCCTGCCACAAAAAGCCGAAACCCGAAGGCGGCTGGTTCGACGAAATGGTCGGCGGCCGCTATCTCGATCGCATGATCAAAAAGCAGGGCGAATGGCGCATCCAGCACCGCATCTGCGTGTTCGAATGGTTCCGCCATTTTGCCGACTCGTTCGAATTCGACAACAGCCCCTTCGGCACGGCGGTTCGCGGCAAGCGTCTGCCCGATGATCCGATCTACAGCCATTTCGCCGGCTTGCTCTGACGGCTCGCACCCGTGCGATCTTGCATGCCGTCAAAATATACCGCACAGTATAAGAATAAACCGCCTAGAGAGGCCCCATGTCCGCCCCAACCCCAGCCGCCCCGATCCAGGCCGCCCTGCCGCAGGACGATCGCGATCTGATTGACCCGAATTTCCACGCGAACGGTGATCTTCACGGGCTATGGGCGCGCCACCGCAGGGAGGCGCCTGTCCGCTGGACACAAACGCCGTATGGGCGGGGTTACTGGTCGCTCACCAGCTATGATCGGGTCCGGGACGTATACATGAACCCGGCCGCGTTCAGTTCGCAACGCAGCGGGGCGACATTGCCGCTCAATGCGCAAATGGCGGACCCCGAACAATCGCAGACGCTGCGCCTGGCGATGAAGGGCGCGATGCTGCCGCAGAACGACCCGCCGCGCCATGGCGTGATGCGGCGCGCGTTTCAGCGCCATTTCATGCCCAAGGCGCTGAACGAACTCGAACCGTTTGTCGCCAGCCTCTCAACGAATTTGATTGGCCAGATGCTGGACAGGGGCGAGTGTGATTTCGTCACTGATGTGGCCGCACGTTTGCCGAGTACCGTTATTTTCGAGATCATGCAGGTTCCGCCGGAGGATTGGGATTTCCTTTTTGAAATGGCCAATCGCGGCAGCGCGCCAGCGGATCCGGATTATGGCAATGGCTCGGTGCTGGAAAGCCGCAATGAAGCGGTCAAGGCGATCATCGGCTATATCCTCGATCTCGCCAGGCGCCGGCGCGCCAATCCCGGCGATGATCTAATCAGCGTGCTCGCCACCACCACCGTCGATGGCGTCCCCCTCACCGATGAAGAGGTCGGCTACAACGGCTTCATGTTCGTCGCCGCCGGCCAGGAGACCACGCGCAACTCGCTGACCGCGGGCATCGCCGAGCTGATCAAGGATCCGGCCCAGATGCTGCGCCTGCGATCAAATCCCGACCTGCTTCAGACCTTGCCTGACGAGTTCGTCCGCTGGCGCAGCCCCCTGACCCACGTCCTGCGCACGGCCACGCGCGACATGGCGTTTGGCGGACAACAGATCCGCGAAGGCGACTGGCTGGTGGCCTGGATCGGCTCGGCCAACCGCGACGAGGCCGTGTTCGACG
>CAITOD010000642.1 GCA_903893935.1 uncultured Sphingomonadales bacterium | reverse complement strand
CGGCAAAATGTCGATCCACAACGAAATCCAGTTCGGCAAATTGCACGTGTTTCCGCCCAGGAGCGCGGACGAAGCCGTGGCCGCCCATGCCGAGCTCGTAGCCGTGTTTTCTGCGGTGCTTGAAAAGTCGCTACGATTGATGGCGGGGACCGTCTGACACTTGCAGAGCATCGCCGGGTCACGGATCAATGGTCGGGGAGACAAGATTCGAACTTGCGACCCTCTGGTCCCAAACCAGATGCGCTACCAGGCTGCGCTACTCCCCGACTGATCGACGTCCCTAGGTTTCCAGCGCTTTTTACGCAAGCGCGAATGTTCGTCCGGGGACAATCGCGCTGCCGCAACCAACTCTGGTCAATTTATTTCGTATATGAACTATCATGGCCTGATTCGCGGTCATGGTCCCGATCCGGAGAACCAGCTTGCCTTCGCGCAAAACCGATGGGCCAAAGGCCACAGCCAGCCGGCGGTTCATCTACCTTTTGAGTGTCGCGCACCGTCGTGTGCAGAACTGGACCCGCGAGCAGTATGGCGACGTGACCTCTGCCCAGGCGGGCGTCCTGTTTGTGCTCGGGCGGCCCGAAGGGGTTCTTGCCGGCGAAGTGGCGCGGTCGCTCGGGATTGGTCCGCCGGCGGCGACCGGCCTGCTCGATCGGATGGAAAAAGCCGGCCTGGTTGAACGCCGCGCAGACGCGGATGACGGCCGCGCGGCGCGGCTGTTCCTGACCGAAAAGGGCCGCATCACCCGGATTATCGCGCAAGAGCGGACAACAGCGATCAGCGCCCGGCTTGTCGAAGGTTTCAGTGACGACGAACTCGATGTCGTTGCGCGTTGGCTAAACTGCGTCGGCGAGCGATTTTCAAAGGAGAATGCACCATGAGCGATCACATAAAGATCACCAAAATCGATGGCGTCCTGACATTGGTCATGAATCGGCCCGACAAGATGAATGCCCTCACCAATGCGATGTATGGCGTGCTCGCCGATGCGCTTGAAGGCAGCGATCAGGATTCCGAAGTGCGGGCAATTGTGATCCGCGGCGAAGGGGCCAGCTTTACCGGCGGAAACGATGTCGGTGATTTTGCCTCCGGCGTGGCAGGGCCGCGGCATGTGACCCGGTTTATCCGGGCGCTCGCCACGATTGCAAAGCCGCTTGTCGCTGCGGTGCAAGGCAAGGCGGTCGGCATTGGCACGACGATGCTGCTCCACTGCGATCTTGTCGTGCTGGCCGAAGATGCGGAATTGATCGCACCTTTCGTCAACCTGGCGCTGGTCCCGGAAGCAGCCTCCAGCCTGCTGTTGCCCGCCCGGATCGGCCACGCGCGGGCCTTTTCGATGTTTGCGCTGGGCGAACGCGTGGGTGCGCAAGACGCGCTGGCGTGGGGCCTTGCCAATAAAGTCGTGGCCAATGCCGATCTGGCGGCGGCCGCGGAAGCGCTTGCCCGCCGGCTTGCCAGGCAACCGCTCGGCGCGCTGATCGCCACCAAGCGTCTGATGCGCGCAACCGGCGCGATCACGCAGCGGATGGATGCCGAGAGCGAGGAATTCGCCGCGCGTCTGACCAGTCCCGAGGCGCAGGAGGCGTTCCTGGCCTTTGCGCAGCGGCGCCAGCCGGACTTTCTGCAATTTGCATGATCAAACCGGATCGGGTTTTGTCATGACCGTCCCGGAGCCGATCGCACGAGGTCTTGCAACCGCGCATTCTCGGCTTCGAGTTCGGTGATCCGCGCGTCACGCTCGGCGAGTGCTTGCGCCACGTCGGCGGCAGCGAATTTCTGCGGGATATGCTGCGGGCAATTGCTGTCCCACGCCTCGATCGCAAACAGGATGACTTGTTCGGGTTGTGCGCCATAGCCTTCGGGCATCAGGCGCGCCAGCAAGTCGGCATCGGCGGCGACCACGCGCGCGTGGCCCCACAGCTTGATCCGGCGGCGGTGCGCGTAATCCATCAGAAACAGAAATGCGCGCGGGTTTTCAGCGAGGTTGCCGGTCGAAATGTACTGACGGTTGCCCGAAAAATCGACAAAGCCGATCGTCCGATCATCGACCACCCGAATGAAGCCGCGCGGTCCCCCGCGATGCTGCGCATAGGGCTGCCCCGATGCGCTGGCAGTGGCGAGATAGGCGGTATCGACGTCGGCCAGAAAGCTCTCCAGCTTGGTGTCGATCGCGATGCGAAACCCGCCGCGTGCTTCGATCCTGGCATAGGCTTCGCGCGATCCGCGCTCTGCCTGAATGCGCTTGACCGCCGGGCTAAAGGCAATGTCGCTGCTCGGGCGATCGGTCATCGGTCACACTCCTTTGGCTTCGCCCCCATCCATGCGCACCGCCGCGCCAGTCATCCAGTGCGCGGCTGGCGAGACCAGGAACGCCGCCAGTTCGGCGATTTCCTCGGGCTGGCTATAGCGGCTGATCCTGGTGTCGGCGGCAAAACGGTCGCTGGCCTGGTCGGGCGACAGCTGGTTGATGCGGGCGTAATTGGCGATCATCGCACGACGCCGGTCGGTCATCACCGGGCCTGGCAGCATGGCATTGACTTGCACGCCATCGCGGATGCCACGTTCCGAAAAGGCCTTGGCCAGCGCGACGATCGCGGCGTTGATCGTGCCGACCGCGGCAAATTCGGGCTTCGGCGCGTCGGCCGAAGCGCCCGAAGTAAACACCACGCTGCCGGCCGATGCCCGCAGCGCGTGCCACGCCGCCAGCGTCAGCCGCCGCGCACCGTGAAACTTGAGCGCGAGGCCATCGTCCCATTGTGCGTCGGTCAGGTCGAACAAATCGGCTTG
>CAITOD010000641.1 GCA_903893935.1 uncultured Sphingomonadales bacterium | reverse complement strand
CCAGATCGTGTTTGCCATGGTGTCGCCGCTGATCGACCTGGCGCTCGCCGTATCGATCATCGGGACGGGCCTGCGGATCATGCAGCATGGCTGGGCGCAGACGCAGACCGACGTCTTGCGCATGGGCATCTACTGGATCGCGTTCACCACCATCGACTTGCTGTGCGGCTGGATCGCCTATCGCCTCGATGTGCGCGAAAAGCGCTTTCCCGCGCTGCTGCTGCTGACCCAGCGGTTTGTCTATCGCCAGTTGATGTACGGCGTGGTGATCCGCGCGGTGGGCGCAGCAACCGCGGGCCTCGGCATCGGCTGGGGCAAGCTGGAACGCACCGGGCGCGTCAACACCCAGGCGCCGACGCCGTGATCCGGCCAATATCCCCCAAATATACGGCGAAACGAACCGCGTTCGGGTGTGGAACGGCTTGCCTTGCGGGGTTTTCCGACTATCCACGTTAGCCATTCCAGGCCCCCGATCGCGGGATTTCGCACTATCGAAATCCGTGGCGCATAAGGGACCGGACTTTTTTCGACGGGTGCAGCGACTGGTCATGCCAGCGGTGCGCCAACCAGACCACGGTTCGCGAGGCGCTTTGCCGATGGACCCATTGCCGGATGACAGAATGCTGATGCAGCGCAAATATTCACGGTTCCTGGCCTCGGCCGCTCCGGTTGCACTCTCGCGCACGATGGGCGCGTTTACATTCGGAGTGTTTTCAGCGGGGCTGCTGGCGGCGACACCGGCACTGGCCGACACCACCATTTCGACCGGCACCACGCAGACGCTGAACACCGCAACAGCGGGCAATATCACGATTGCCGGCACCGGCACGCTGACCGGCGCGGGCACCACCACGCTCACCACCGCGACCACCGTCGGCACCGGCGTCAACCAGACCACGCTGCCCGTCGGCACCGTGGTCAGCACGCCGACGATCACGATCAATTCGTCGAACAACGTCACGGTCAACGGCGGCGGCATCATTTATGCCGGCACCGCCACCAGCCCGCTCAACTTTTCGACCGCGATTGCGATCAACCCCGGGGTGACCACCACGGTGACCAACGCCGGCGCGATCTACGCGCTGGAAAACTTCACGCCGACGACAATCAGCGGCGCATTTGTTGAAAGCGCCGTGTCGGGGGTCTACAACCGCTATGGCATTTATGGCGCAGCCGGCGGCGTGATCAACGGCTCGATCTCCAACAACACCGCGACCACCATCGGTTCCAACACCTATACCGGCACGATTGCCATCGACGGTGAAAACTCGGCCGGGATCCAGATCGACGGCACGCTCAACGGTTCGCTGAGCACCGAAGGCAATATCACCGTGCTGGGCGACAACAGCTATGGCGTGAAGCTCAACGCGGTGACCGCCAACACCGCCACCAACAGCGCTGCGACCGGCAACGTGACGATCGGCGGCGTGGTAACGGTGACCGGGTCGGGCGCGCAAGGCTATGTGCAATCGGGCAATGTCGCGGGCATCATCCTGCTCGATGGCGCGATCAGCAATTCGACCAGTTATACCGATACGCAGGGCACTTCGCTCACGCTGACCAAAAGCGGCCTCAACAGCGGCCCTTCGGTTGGCGGCAACTATTTCAACCCGGGCACTGCGCCGATTGTCGAAATCGATGGCAGCGTGGCCGGGGGCATCGTGATCAACGCGCCGACCACTTCGACCTCGACCGACTCCAACCGCGGCAGCATCACGGCCTATGGCAACAACCCCGCGCTGCAGATCGGTGGCGCCAACGCGATCACCATCGGCGCCAATGCCAACACCGACAACGGCAGCCTGAACCCCAACACCAACAGCGGCAGTTTTGCGCTGGGCATCGATGGCACCGTCACCGCAAGCGCTGCCGGCACTTCGGGTGTTGCGGCCTATGGCGTGGTGATCGGCGGGCGTGGCGGCGCTGTAACGCTCACCGGCGGGATGGAAATCTACGGCACGGTCAGTGTGACCACCAGCGATACGGCGGCGACTGCCATCCTGATCCAGCCCGGCTCGACCGTCGGTACGATTTTCAACTCGGGCACGATCAAGGCAGCGGCGGCTTCGAACAATCAGGTCAGCGGCAACGTCTATGCCATCCAGGATCTGTCGGGCACGGTCACGTCGTTCACCAACCAGGGCAACATCAGCGTTTCGGCCTCGCCGCAGGCCGGATCGACGGTCGCGGCGATCGACCTGTCGCATACCAGCAGCGCGATCACGCTGACGCAAAGCTATACCGTTGCCAACCAGACCAACGAAACCACCGATGAAGCAGCCACCGGCTACAACCCGCTGACCGCCACGCTCTATGCCGGGATCACCGGCGACATCTACCTCGGCACCGGCGCCAACACCGTCAACATCAACAGCGGCGGCGTGACCGGCAATCTCTATCTGGGTGCCGGCAGCACCAACACGATCACCGCCGGCGATGTGACCCGCTGGGTGGGCAATATCAACGTCGGCAGCAGCGGCGGTGCCGGCACGCTGGCGATGACGCTGAACAACTATGCCCAGTTCAACACGCCGACCAACGGCGCGGTCAATTTCTTCAACGGGACGGGCGCCAGCTCGCTGACGCTCAACAACAGTGCATCATTCCTCGGCACGGTGCTCAACGCGCCCAATCTTGCGGTTGCCGTCAACGGCGGCACCTTCGGTGCCAATGCGCTGGGCACCAGCACGATCGGTTCGCTCAACGTGGCATCGGGCGCAGCGCTGCGCGTGTTTGTTGACGGCACGTCGGGCAGCTCGTCGCTGTTGCTGGCCAAATCGGCCACGTTCCAGAGCGGGGCGGTGATCTCGCTGGCGATCAATTCGCTGACCAACGTGGTCGGCAAATACGATGTGCTGACCGCGACAACGCTGACCGGCGCCAGCACGCTGACCAATTCGTCGTTCAACCTTCCGGTGCTGTTTACCGGCAGCGTCAGCACCGATGCCAACGATGTCTATGTCACCATCGCGCATGCGACCGCCGCGCAACTGGGCCTGACCAGCGCGCAGACGGCAGCCTATCAAGCCATCCTCAACGATGCTTCGAGCGACAACAACACCAACCTGCAAAGCACGCTGCTGCTGGCCTATGACACGCCGACTTTGCGCGGCCGCTTCAACGAACTGCTGCCCGACTATGCCGGTGGCACGTTCGATGTGGTGACCCGCGCAACGCGGATTGCCGACAAGCACTTCGACGACGATTCGACGATGTTCTCGATCAGCCAGTCATCGGCATGGCTTGAGCCGATCGTGTTCCACGGCACGCGCACATTCGGCGACACGCCCGGCTTCAAGACCAGCGGCGGCGGCATCTCGACCGGATTTGAAAAAGCTACGCCGATCGGCAATGTGGGCTTCGAGCTCGCCTGGCTGACCGGCAGCGCCAAAGCTGATACGTATCAGAAAGTCGATGTCGGTGAGTTCGAATTGGGCCTGTTCTGGCGCAAATCGGCCGGCCCGCTGTATCTCTGGGCGGGGGGCAATCTCGGTCGCGAAACCTTTGATGCCAAGCGCACGTTCAACGGCGAATTCACCACCTCCACGACAACCGCCATCAACACCACTTATTTCCAGTACCACGCCGGTGGTCACTGGGCCGGCTGGTCGGCGGCATTCAACGGCGGGGCTTCGTACACACTCGCGCTCAACGAACACTTCAGCTTGCGCCCGCGCGGCGTGGTCGAATACGACCGCCTTCAGGAAAACTCGTATATCGAAAGCGGCGACAACCCGATTGCGCTGACCGTGCTCGGCCGGGTCGATACGCAAACCACCGCCACCGGCACGCTGACCGCGCAATGGAGCGCGGGCCCCAGCACGCATGAAGGCCGGCCGTTCTCGGTCGCGGTCGAAGCCGGGCGCCGCACCTGGGTTTCGGGCAATCTCGGCACGACCACCGCGACGTTCGAAACCGGCGACACGTTCTCGATCAATGGCGGGCACTTGCCTTCGGCGTGGCTGGGCAACCTCAGCATCTCGCAAGGCGGGCTCGATTATACCTGGAAAATCGGCACCGATGTGGAACGCGGCACCGACAAGGGCATAGCCTACGGCATCCGCGCCTCGATTGCAGTCGCACTCTGACGCCTGATCGCGTGAACGGGGGGCGGGCAACACGCGTTGCCCGCCCCCTTTTCATGTCCGTCGCGGCTGTGCAGCAAACCAGGGGATCATCCGCGCAAGCGCCGCTTCGACCAGCGGCGTGGCCACTGCAAAGCTGAACCGCACGAAGCGATCGCCCAGCACCGGGTCGAAATCGACCCCCGGCGCGATCGCCACCCCGGTGTCTTGCAGCAGCCGCATGGCAAAACTCAAACTGTCACCGGTCAGATGGCCCACATCGGCATAGATGTAGAACGCGCCATCGGGCGGAGCGATGCGATCGAGCCCCAGCGCCGGCAGCGCGGCCAGCATCAGGTCGCGGTTGCGCGCATATGTCGCGACATGGCTTTCCAGTTCCGCATGGCAATCGAACGCGACCAGCCCGGCTTTCTGGCTCAGCACCGGCGGAGTCAGAAACAGGTTGCCCATCCGCGCGCGCGCCTGTTCGACCAGTGCTTCGGGCACCACGAGCCAACCAAGCCGCCAGCCCGGCATGCTGAAATATTTGGAAAAACTGTTCACCACCAGTGCATCGGGCGCATGGCGCAGCACGCTGTGCGCGGGCGCGCCATAAGTGATGCCGTGATAGATCTCGTCGGCAATCAGACGGATGCCGCGCCGCGCGCAGACTTTGGCGATCCGCGCCATTTCGCTTTCGGCAATAACCGTGCCGGTGGGGTTGGCCGGGCTGGCGAGAATCACCGCAATGGGCGCAGGATCGAGCGCTTCAAGCGCTGCGGCATCGAGCTGATAGCGCTGCGCCTCGCTGCAAGGCACTTCGACCGGTTCCATGAACAGCGCGCGGGCATTGTTGCGATAGGCAACATAGCCGGGCCGCGCAAAGGCGATGCGCGCGCCCGGCCCGCCGACCAGCGACAGCGCCATCACCAGCGCGGGCGACGCGCCGCACGTCAGCACGATCCGCGAGGGGTCGATCGTCACCCTGTCGGCCTCCAGATAATGCCGCGCGATCCGCGCCTTGAGCGCGTGGCTTTCCCAATACCCCATCGGATCGGTATCGAGCACCTGGTGCGCCGCGGCGATCGCCGCCGCCGGCGCGCCGGTCGAAGGCTGGCCGAATTCCATATGGATGATCGAGCGCCCTTCGCTGCCGAGGCGATACGCCAGCGTGGAGACGGCAATGGCGTGAAACGGTTCGAGCGTGGCTATCATCGCGACGGCCTAGCAGAGCGACGATGCCGGCGAAACCTTGCCCCGAGCCTCCTCAGGCAAAGGCCGGGCGCTTGCGCAGCTGGTTGTAGGCCTCGACCACTTCGCCCAGCCGCGCTTCGTGTGTGCGATCGCCGCCATTGCGGTCGGGGTGGTAGCGGCGGACAAGCTCGGAATAGCGCGCGCGCAAGGCCCGCCTATCGGCATCGAACGCCAGCCCCAGGGCATCATAGGCGCGCCGGTCGGCCGGGCTGATGCCGCGCAGCGCGGCGTCCTGCGCCTTGCGATGATCTTCGGCGCGCGCGCGGGCACGCGCACCGATCGCATCGAGCGGATCGGTAAAATCGGCCCAGCGCGGGGCCTGATCGATCCCGGCGGTGGGCCGAAACGCGCGCGTCTCGGCCGCCCAGCCCGCCACCGGCGATTGCGCGCGCGCGATCTCTTCGGGGGTCATGCCGCGAAAGAAATCATAGCCCTGGTTGAACGCGCGGACATGATCGAGGCAGAACCAGCGATAATTGCCCGGCCCGTCGAACCCCGGCGCCTGTTCGCCCGGCGCGCGGAATTCGCCCGCTTCGGGGCAGCCGGGGGCATCGCAGCCGCGCTGCGTGCCTTTGACCCGTCCGTGGAATCGATCCTGCTTCATTTCGCTTTCCCATGCCGCGATAGGAGTTAGGATGGAAGACATGACCGGACCTGTTGCACGCGAAATCACCGAACGGCTAAACGCCGCGCTCAGCCCAACGCTGCTCGATGTCATCAACGACAGCGCGCATCACCATGGCCACGCCGGGCACGATGGTTCGGGCGAATCGCATTTTACGGTGGTGATCGAGAGCGCGGCGTTCGCCGGGCAAAGCCGGCTGCAGCGGCAAAGGCTGGTGCTCGCAGCGCTTGGCGACTTGCCCGGCCAGCGCGTCCATGCGCTGGCGATCAAGGCGCGCGCGCCCGGCGAGTGAGACCGGATGACATTGCCCACCAGCATGGCGCGGATCGCGGGATGACCTCGCGCGGTCTATTGCGCAACCATCGCGGCGGACGCGCCCCGGTGAGCAATCTCGAGCTGTTTTTCGATCTGGTCTATGTCTTTGCGATAACGCAGATTTCGCAATTCGTGCGCACGCATCTCGGGTTTGCCGGGCTCGCCGAGGCAGGCCCGCTGTTTCTGGCGATGTGGTGGGCGTGGATCTACACGTCGTGGGCGACCAACTGGGCCAATCCCGATACGGTGCCGGTGCGGCTGATGCTGATCGCGACAATGCTGATCAGCCTGGTGATGGCCGCCGTCCTGCCGCGCGCGTTCGATGGCACTTTGCCCGCGCTGGTGTTCGCGGGCAGCTATTGCCTGCTCCAGCTCGGGCGCAATCTGTTCATGGTCTGGGCGATGGCGGGCGAGCGCCCCGCGGGCAGCCGCAACATGCTGCGCATCGCGATGTGGTTCGTCTTTTCGGCGCCGTTCTGGCTGGCGGGTGCCACGGTCGCCACGCGCTGGGGCCAGTTCGCGCTGTGGAGTGCGGCGCTCGCCATCGAATACACCGGCCCTTTCGCGTTTTTCCGCGTGCCCGGGCTTGGCCGCTCGAGCGCTGCCGACTGGGACATTTCGGGCAGCCACATGGCCGAACGCGCTTCGCTGTTCGTGCTGATCGCGCTGGGCGAAGGCATCGTGGTGACCGGCACCGCCTTTGCCGAACGCGCGCCCGACACCGTTCGCATGCTGGCTTTCCTCGCCTGCTTTGCCGGTTCGGTGCTGATGTGGTGGGTCTATTTCGATGTCGGCGCCGAACGCGGCGCGCACCATATCACGCATAGCGGGGATGTCGGCCGCATCGCACGCAATGCCTATACTTATCTGCACATGCCGATCGTCGCCGGGGTGATCGCAACCGCGGTGTCCGACGCGCTGCTGATGGCCTCGCCCGGCGCGCTCGCACATCCCGCGCTGATCGCGGCGGGCGGCGGCGGGCTGATCTGCTATCTGCTGAGCCTTGCGCTGTTCAAGCGCTATTCGAGCCCGCACGGCAATGCGCCGCTCAGCCATCTGGTCGGCCTGTTGGCACTGATCGCGCTGATCGGCTGGGCGCATGTCGTGCCGATGACGGCAACCGGGTTTACCGCGTCGTGCGACATCGTTCTGCTGGTGGTCGCGGTGTGGGAATGGGGCTCGCTCCACGGCGGCTGGCGCGAACGCTTCCGGCAGTGGGGCCTACCGGTCTAGTCGCCCCCGAACCACTCGAACCAGGCGCCATGCGCGTGCCCGGTGCCCAGCATCACGTCCTCCGCGCCACCTGGCCAATAGCGCACGCTCAATTCGTGGCGAAACGTGGTGCGATTGGTTTCCAGCCGCACCCAGGCCAGCCGGCGGGTGGCGCTGGCCTGCGCGCCGGCCGCCTCGATCCCGGCGGTGATCGCCGCGCGGCTCGCTTCGGGCAAATATTGCCAGACGATCGAATGGAACACCACGCGCGTGCAATCGGCCTCTTGCGGCGCGATCAGCCGCGCGCAAGTCCAGTCCGCGGCATCGGCGCGATCGAGCCGGGGCGGCTTCGCGCGCGCCAGCGTGATCGCCGCATCGAGCCGCGCCATGCGTTCCGGGCTGTCGCTCCAGACATAGGCTTTCAGCCGCTGCGCCGCGACCGGATCGGTCAGATCGACCGGCGCGCGATCGCAGCCACGAATGGCGATGATGTCCACCGGCGCGGCCGGCGGCGGGGGCCCGCGCCATTCGGGCACCACGCGCAGCGGCGAATCGGGCCGCCCCGCCAGTGTGCCGCCGAGATCGAACGCGAACCGGTCGAGCATCGAATTGATCCCCGCGCTGGCGCCCAGTTCGTTCAGTTCGAACCGTGGCCCCAGCCGGCGTGCGAGCCACAGCAGCGCGCCCATCACCCCCGCCGATCGCCCCGCCTCGTTGGTCTGCGGCGGTCCATCGAGCCAGGGCAGCAATTGCGCATCGTGATCGGCAACAACCGCGCCGACCACGGCATCGATCGCGGGCTGATCGACCAGCTCACCCGCATAGATCGGCGCCAGCCGGGCCTCGCGCCCGGTCAGATGGAGGTGATGCAACCCGCCGGTCAGCCGCAGCGGCAAGGCATCTTCCATCGCGCTGTCGGGCCAGGTCGCCAGCCGGCGGCCCACTTCGGTCGGTCCTGGCATCAGTGCAAGAAGCGAGCGGACCATGCGCCCGGTCACCGGCGCCATGTTGCGCGTCGCATATTCGGCCTGCCAGGTGATCGCTTCGATCACTTTCGGATTGGGTATGGCGGCGTTTGATGTCGGGGGGGTCGGCGCCGGGGGGTTTGCTGCTGCCGGTTCCACTCGGGT
>CAITOD010000640.1 GCA_903893935.1 uncultured Sphingomonadales bacterium | reverse complement strand
GTGCTGTGCCAGCGCAATTTCTTCGGTCTGCGCAAACCCGCGCTCGAGGCAGGCCTGCCCTGGGCCGAATGGTGCGCCGACGAGGCGATTCTGGTCTGCATGCCCTGCGCGCATATCGGCGGCACCGGGCTTGGGGTCATGGCGTTCAGCGGCGGCGTGCGCGCGATCATCCAGAGCGAGTTCAGCGCCGAAGGCGCGCTCGGCGGGATAAGCCAGGGGATCACCCGGTTCTTTATCGTGCCCGCCGCGTTGCAGATGCTGATCCAGCACCCGCAGGCGCAACACACCGATTTCTCGCGGCTTCGCTATGTGCTCTATGGCGCCGCACCGATCCCGCTCGAATTGCTGCGCGAAGCGGTCACGACAATTCCCAATGCGCAGTTCATGCAATGCTATGGCATGACCGAAACCACCGGCACGATCTGTGTGCTGCCGCCGGCAGATCACGATATGACGGGCAATGCGCGGATGCGCTCGGCCGGTCACGCGGTTCCGGGATCGGAAATCCGCATTGTCGATGCCGCGGGCCGCGAAGTGCTGCGCGGCACCGTGGGCGAGATCGAAATACTGAGCCCCGCCAACATGCTGCATTACTGGAACTTGCCCGAAGCCACCGCCAGGACCATCAACGCACAAGGCTGGGTGCGCACCGGCGATGCCGCCTATATGGACGACGATGGCTATGTCTTCATCCAGGACCGGATCAAGGACATGATCATCACCGGCGGCGAAAACGTCTATCCCGCCGAAGTCGAAAGCGCGATCTATGGCCATCCCGATGTGGCCGAAGTGGCCGTGATCGGCGTGCCCGATGCGCGCTGGGGCGAAGCGGTGAAAGCTTGTGTGGTGCCGCGCGCAGGCCACAGCGTCGATCCCGACAGCGTGATCGCCTGGGCGCGGGCGCGGATTGCCGGGTTCAAAGTGCCCAAATCGATCGATGTGATCCCGGCCCTGCCGCGCAACCCCACCGGCAAAGTGATGCGGCGAACTTTGCGCGAACCCTATTGGGCCGCAATGGAGCGTCAGGTAAACTAGCTCCGGCTGCCCAGTTGCTCTCGCCGCGCAATGATCACGCCGGCGGCGCTGATCGCCGGCGCGCCGAGCCACGTTGTGGCGGGGGGCAAGTGACCGAACACCAGCCAGCCCCACAGCAGCGACCAGCCGAATTGCGCATAATCCATTACGATCACGCTCGACACGCGGCCATAGCGCAGCGCGGCGGTCATCAGCAGCTGCGAAAAAAGCCCGAGCAGGCCGATCGCAAACAGCATCAGCCAGCCGATCGCATCATGATGCAGCGGCCGGTCATAGCCGCTTTGGGCAAAGGGCAATGCCAGCGCGAGCATCGGCAGGCTCATCGCCGAATAGTAGAACACGATCGTCACCGGCTCTTCGGTGCGGCCAAGATCGCGCAACTGGATCGAAATCAGCGCCACCATGAACGCCGCGCCGATCCCGACCATCAGCCCGAACAGCGGCAGATGCGCCTGGCTGGGCCCGGCCATGATCACCACGCCGATCAGTCCGAGCACGACCGCGCCCAGCCGCCACGCGCCGACTTGTTCGCGGAGCACCGTGACCGACAGGATCACTGCAAAAATCGGCGTGGTAAAGCTCAGCACGGTCGCCTCTGCCAAAGGCAGCAGCAGGACCACGCCCAGGGTAAAGAACATGCCCGCCGCGCCGATTGCTGCGCGTCGCGCATGCATCCACGGTCGTGCGGTGCGCAGCCGGTGCACTTCGCCGCGCGCGGCGAGCCAGCCCAGCAGCAGGACGGTCGGCACCACTTGCCGCCAGACCAGCGTTTCGGGAAACCACAGACCGTGCGCGCCGCTCAGCTTGACCAGCAATTGCAGCAGCGAAAACAGCAAGGCCGAACCCAGCCGCAGCCCCAGCGCAAACATCGGCCGTTGCACGACCGGCGCCCGGGCATGAAACGAACGCAAGTCGGGAGCTTCGGCGACGGTCATCGTACCGCCGCCTTGTAAGGCTACCGCCGGGAGATCAAGCGATTACAGGCAGGCTTCGAGGAAAGCCTGATCGAAACCGAACTGGCGCGCTTTTTCGAGCGTGTAGGGGCGCAAGCCCGAGGGGCGGAATTCGCCGATGATCTTGCCGTCGTCGCTTTCGTCGAGATATTCGAACTTGAACAGCTCCTGCGTCACGATCACATCGCCTTCCATCCCGATCACTTCGGTGATGTTGGTGGTGCGGCGCGAACCGTCGCGCAGACGCTTGACCTGCACGATCAGATCGACCGATTCGGCAATCTGCCGGCTGATCGCTTCCTTGGGGATCTTGATGTCGCCCATCAGGATCATGTTTTCCATACGGCCGAGGCATTCAC
>CAITOD010000639.1 GCA_903893935.1 uncultured Sphingomonadales bacterium | reverse complement strand
CCCCACCCCAACCCCTCCCCTGAAGGGGAGGGGCTTTATTGGGGCCTCTCAACGCACTTTGATATTAGTGCTTTGCAGCATCGCCACACGGACCTGGTTGCTGGCGCTGGTCTGTGGCCTGGGCCTTGCGCTGGCGTGCGCCTGGCCGGTGCAGGCGCATCCGACCCGGCCGCAGAAAGGCTTTGAAGCGACGCTGCCCCCCGATCCGGTGACACAACCCTCGGCCGGCGCGATTTTCAATGTCAACGCCGGCTACGCCGGGCTGGTCGAAGGGCCGCGCGCGCATGCGGTGGGCGATGTTCTGACCATCACGCTGGTCGAAAACCTCAGCACCTCGAAGAAAGCGATCGGCAAAACCACCAAGAGCGGCAACTTCAGCGTAACACCCCCGAGTGCGGGTCCGTTCGCCATAAATCCCAATGCCCTTAATGCGGCGGGCGCTTCGGCGTTCAGTGGTGAAGGCGACGCATCGGAAAACAGCCAGCTGGGCGGCCAGATTTCGGTGACGATTGCCGAAGCGCGCCGCAACGGCACCGTGTTTGTGAAAGGAACCAAGCGTCTGCTGCTCAGCCAGGGTGAAGAATGGGTGCAGATTTCGGGCGTCGTCCGGATCGCCGACATCGACCAGAACAACACGGTCCAGTCGGGCCAGGTGGCCGACGCGCACGTGGTCTACACCGGCAACGGGTCGATCGGTCGCGCCAGCCGCGAAGGCTGGCTGTCCAAATTCTTCAGCCTGATCACGCCCTTTTGAACGCCGCGACGGGATATCGACCATGACCATGCGCCCTGCCCTTGCTGCCTTGTGCACGCGACTGATCCTGCTGATCGCCGCCTTTGTGCTGGCGCCGCCGGTGCACGCCGAACGTGTGCGCGATCTCGGCGCGTTTCAGGGCATTCGTTCGAACCAGTTGACCGGCTACGGCATCGTGGTCGGCTTGCCCGGCACCGGCGATGACACGCTCGAATATGTCACGCAGGCGATGCGCGGCGTGTCGGGCCGGCTCGGGCTGCAATTGCCGCCCGGCGTCCAGCCGGGCCTGAAAAACGCCGCCGCGGTGCTGGTGACGGCCGACCTGCCCGCCTTTGCCAAGCCCGGCCAGCGCATCGATGTGACCGTCAGCACGATCGGCAAAGCCAAGTCGCTGCGCGGTGGTTCGCTGATCATGACACCGATGTACGGCGCCGACGGGCAGATCTACGCGATGTCGCAGGGCAATCTGGCGGTGGGCGGGCTCGGCATCACCGCCAAGGACGGGTCGCAATTGACAGTCAACGTGCCCACCGTCGGCCGGATTGCCGATGGCGCCACGGTCGAGCGTGCGGTCGATACCGGGTTCGATCATGGCGACGTGCTGCGCTGGAACCTGTTCCAGGCCGATTTCCTGACCGCATCGCGCGTGCGCGACGCGATCAATGCCCAATATCCGCAGACCGCGACAGTCGAAGACGGCGTGACACTGGCGCTGCGGCTGCCGAGCGGCGCCGACCGCCGCGCCAGCCTGATGGCACAGATCGAAACGATCGATGTCGTGCCCGGTGAAACCCCGGCCAAAGTGATCGTCAACAGCCGCACCGGCACGGTCGTCATCAACAGCGCGGTGCGGCTGAGCCCTGCGGCGATCAGCCACGGCAAGCTGGTGGTGCGCGTCGACGAAAAACCCCGCGTGTCGCAGCCCGGCCCGCTGAGCCAGGGGCGCACCGTGGTAACCCCCACCAGCAGGATCGCGGTGAGCGAGGGCGACGGCCATGTCGCACTGTTCAAGCCCGGCGCATCGCTCGCCTCGCTGGTCGATGCGCTCAACAAGCTGGGCGTGAGCCCGTCCGACCTCGTCGCGATTCTCGAAGCGCTCAAACAGGCCGGATCGCTCAAGGCGGAAATGGAAGTGATATGACAGCCGTTGCCCCCGCCACGTCCGCCGCATCGTCGACCGCTTCGCCCGAACGCGCGCAACTGCACCAGGCAGCGCAGGCGTTCGAGGCGATATTCGTGCGCGAAATGCTCGCCGCCGCGCGCCAGAGCAGTTTTGGCGAAACGCCGCTCGGCAACGACCAGGGCGCGCAGACGTTCGCCGCGATGCGCGACGAACATTTCGCCGATCTTGCCGCGCACAGCGGCGCGCTGGGACTCGGGCAGCAAGTCGAACGCGCGCTCGAGGCGCGGTTGCCGGTCACGCTCGCCGCCGGTTCCAAAGGATAAGCGGCGATGTCAAGCAATCTCCTTTCGATCGCGGCCAGCGGCGCGCGCGCCGCCGAAATCGCGCTCGACCTGACCGGGCAGAACATCGCCAATGCCGGCAACCCGGGCTATGTCCGGCGCAGCGCCAACGATGTCGAAGTGGCCTCTGCCAGCAGCTGGAGCACCGCCAACGACATATCGCTGTCGGGCGTGACGGTTTCGGGCATCGTCCGCAACGCCGACAGCTTCCTGCAAAGCGAAGCGCGCAGCACCGCCAGCAACACCGCGCAGGCCAGCGCCACCGTGTCCGGGCTCACCGATGTCGAAACCGCGGTCGAAGATTCAGGCGTGTTCACCGCTATCGGCAATTTCCGCAACGCGTTCACCGCGCTCGAACAGAACCCCACCGATGCCTCGGCGCGCGCCGGCGTGATCCAGAGCGGCCAGACGATGGCCAGCGCGTTCCAGATCGCCGGGCAAGGCCTGGCTTCGACCCAGACCGGGTTGCAGGGCGAAGTGAGCGATGGCGTCGCGCAGATCAACACGCTGGCGAGCCAGCTGGCAACGATCAACACGCAATTGTCGGCGACAGCAGGCGGTGCGCCAACGACCGGTGGTGTGACCACCAGCGACCGCGCCGGGCTGATGGACCAGCGCGACAGCCTGCTCGACCAGCTTGGCCAGCTTGCCAGTCTGGCCACCACGATCCAGCCCGACGGCAGCGTCAACGTCAATCTGGGCGGGGTGAGCGGCCCGCCGCTGGTGACCGGCACGCAGACCAACACGCTGACCAATAGCGTCAACGCCGATGGCACCGAAAGCCTGGCGATCGGCAATGCCGCCGTTGCGCTGGCCGGCGGATCGCTGGCGGGCAATCAGGCGGCGCTGGCCACGCTGAGCCAGATCGGCGACAGCCTCGACAGCCTCGCGAGCGGCATTGCGACCACGATCAACAACCAGCAGGCGCAAGGCGCCGATCTCGACGGCAACCCCGGCGCAGCGCTGTTTTCGGGCAATACCGCCGCGACGCTGACGCTCGCCACCAGCAACGGCAGCGCGATTGCCACCGCTGCGGCCGGATCGGCCGCCGGCAGCACCGACGCCACCAATCTGACCGCAATGACCGGTGCACTGGGCACGCTCGACCCGGCCGGCACGATGAACCAGATCCTGACGCAGATCTCGGGCGACGTGCAAAGCGCCACCACCACGCAGACCACCTTGCAGACGCTGTCGAGCGCCGCCGCCGCCAGCCTCGCCACGCAAGCCGGGGTCGACCTGAACACCGAAGCGGTCAACCTGGTGCAGTTTCAGCAGGCGTTCGAAGCTTCGGGCAAAGTGATCCAGGCCGCGAGCACCGTTTTCACCGCCATCTACAATCTGACCGCATGATCCTGCACCACCCCAACGACAGGCAACGCAAAGACGGGCAACCGAAAGACGGACAACCGAAAGACGGGCAACCGAAGGACAGGCAGGCGCCATGACCACGATCAGTTCGACCAGCACGAGTTCGTTCTACACGTCAGCCGCCGAGCAGCTCGCCACGCTGCAGGGGCAGGTCAACGCGGTCGACAATTCGATCAGCACCGGCAACCAGTACACGTCGGCCTCGCAGGATCCCGAAGCGGCGGCGCAAATGCGCATGCTGCAATTGCAGGACAGCGAAGCCGCCGCCGACAAGGCCTCGTCGAACAAGGCTTCGGCCAATCTGCAACTGGCCGACGCGACGATGACATCGATGATCAACGACATCAACCAGGCCAGAGAGCTGACCACGCAAGCCGCCACCGGCACGCTGACCGATGTGCAGCGCGCCTCGATCGGCACGCAGATCGGACAGATCCAGCAGGATCTGGTCAGCCTGGCCAACACGCGCGATGCCGGTGGCAATGCGCTGTTCGGCGGCGGCGTCGCGGGCAATGCCTATTCGCTCGATGCCGCGGGCAATGCGACTTATGTCGGCGCGGCCACGTCACCCTCGCTGCCGATCGGCGGCGGCCAAAGCGTGCAGACCAGCCTGACCGGCCCCGAAGTGCTCGACATGACCGATGCCGCCGGCAACCCGACCAACCTGATCGACACGCTGGGCAGCCTGGCGAGCGCGCTCAAGGCGGGTGGCAGCGGGGCGCAGAGCGCAGCCGCAACCGCGCTCACCTCGCTGTCGAACGGGCTTGATGCGGTGACCACCGCGCAAACCGTGATCGGATCGCGCGAATCCTGGCTGACGCTCAACGCGCAGAACCAGACCGCCGCCGGCACCGCGCGCGCGACCGAAGAATCGCAGGTTGGCGACACCGATGTGTCGTCGGCCGCGATCAAGCTGCAGGAACTGACCACCGCCTTGCAGGCAAGCCAGGCCTGCTTCGTGCGCCTTTCCTCGTTGTCGTTGTTCAACGACATCGGCAACTGACCCGACGGAGCAGGATAACCCATGTTTGCAGGTATCGGCATTGTTGTCTTGCTGGTCATGGTGTTCGGCGGCTTTGCCATTACCGGCGGCGCGCTCGGCCCGGTGATGGAATCGATCCCGCACGAAATGCTGATCATCGGCGGCGCTGCACTCGGCGCAACCATCGCCGGCAATTCGATGCACGAATTGAAAGGCATCGGATCGGGCCTTGGCAAAGTGTTCAAAGGCCCGCGCCATTCGAAGCAGGATCATATCGATGCGATCGTGCTGTGCACGCGGCTGATGAAAATCCTCCGCAGCGATGGTCCGGTCGCACTCGAAAGCCATGTCACCGACCCCGGCAATTCGCCGATCTTTGCCGAGTTTCCCAAGTTGCTCGCCAACAAGCCGCTCGTCTCGCTGATCTGCGACACGCTGACGCTGATCGTGGTGTCATCGGGCACGCTCGAAGTGCACGCGGTCGAAGATGTCATGGACCACGCGATGAAGACGCTGTTTCATGAAATGACCGAGGCGCAGCACACGCTGCAGGGCCTGTCCGATGCCTTGCCCGCCCTCGGCATCGTCGCCGCGGTGCTGGGTGTGGTCAAGACGATGGGATCGATCGACAAGCCGCCGGCGATCCTGGGCGCGATGATCGGGTCGGCGCTGGTCGGCACGTTCATGGGCGTGCTGCTCGCTTATGGCATTGTCGCGCCGCTTGCGGGGCGGCTGAAGCAAGTGCTCGATCAGGATGAAATGATCTTTCAGGCGGTCAAGCAAGTGATCGTCGCCTCGCTCCACGGCTGGCCGCAACCGCTGGTGATCGAATCCGCGCGGTCGGGCCTTGGCCACGCCTTCCGCCCGGGCCTGTCCGAACTGCTCGACGCGTTGCGCGGCCGATGAGCGCGGCCAAGCCCAAGGGCAAGGACCCGCACGCCCCGCCGATCATCGTCAAGAAAATCACGGTGGTCGCCGGCGGGCACCACGGCGGCGCGTGGAAAGTCGCCTACGCCGACTTTGTGACCGCGATGATGGCGTTTTTCCTGCTGCTGTGGTTGCTGGGGGCAACCACCGAAAAGCAGCGCAAGGGCATCGCCGACTATTTCACGCCAACGCTGGTCAAGACCCGCCAGGGCAGCGCCGGATCGTTCGGCCTGCTCGGCGGATCGTCGCTGACCGATGTCGACAATTACCAGTTCCGCGCCGGCCAGACCGGCAACAAGACAATCACCGTGCCGCGCGACACCAATGGCGGCCCGCTCGAGGGCGGCTCCAAGGCCAAGCGCACTGCCGCCTTGCGACAACGGCTTCAGCAAAAGCTGCATGCCAACCCGACGCTCGCGCGGCTGGCCGGCCAGGTGCGCATGACGATGACCCCCGACGGGATCAGGCTCGATCTGATGGACAACGCCGATTTCTCGATGTTCCGGCTCGGCACCACGTTGTTGACGCCGCAGGCGGTCGAGCTGTTGCAGGTCATCGCGCAGGCGATCGCGCCCGATCCGAACGGGCTGACCGTGCGCGGCCATACCGACAGCCTGCAATGGAAACCCGGCGATGCGGCCAACAACTGGTCGCTGTCGGCGGGCCGCGCCGAAACCACCCGCCAGACGCTGATGCGGTTCGGCGTGGCGGAAAAGCGCTTCCGCCGCATCGAGGGCGTGGCCGACCAGGAACCACTGGTGACCGGCGCGCCCGATGACCCGCGCAACCGCCGTATGTCGATCCTCTTGATGGATTGAAGCCTGACCCCGGTTGCGGACAAGACGACGCCCGACGATCACACGATCGCCGGGCGTCAATCTGTTCGGCAGGCTTATCGGGTATCCGGCTCAACCCTTGAGCAGCGACAGCACGTTCTGCTGGCTCTGGTTGGCCTGGGCAAGCATCGCGGTGGAAGCTTGCGACAGGATCTGCGACTTGGCGAGCTGGGTGGTCGTCGACGAATAATCGGTGTCCTGGATCTGGCTGCGCGCCGACGACAGGTTGGTGATATTGGTGTTGAGGTTGTTCACCACCGATGTCAGCCGGTTCTGCGCCGCCCCCAGCGAGGCTTCGGTGGTGTTGACCTGGCTGATCGCCGAATCGACGTTG
>CAITOD010000638.1 GCA_903893935.1 uncultured Sphingomonadales bacterium | reverse complement strand
GTCGAGCCAGTCGCTCGCCACGACCGCATTGCTCAGCCTAGCGGAATGGGAACTGCCGCGCGATCCGCGCATCCTCTGCGCGTCGCCGATCTCGCACGGCGCGGGTTCGCTGATCGTGCCGACCCTGGCGCGCGGCGGAACGATCTTTCTCCACGCCGGTTTCGATGCAGACCGGTTCATGGACGCGATCGCGCGTGATCGGATTACCGGCTTCTTCGGTGTTCCGACCATGTTGTGCGCCTTGCTCGATCATCCGCGGTGCAAGCAGGTTGACTGGAGCCGGCTCGAATTCATTCTTTACGGGGGTTCGCCGATGCCAGCCACGCGCATTGCCGAAGCGATCGCTACGTTCGGCCCCGTGCTGAACCAGGCCTATGGCCAGACCGAAGCACCCAGTTGCATAACTTTGCTGCACAAGGCCGATCACACCTCGGCGGTCGGGGGCCGTTTGCGATCATGCGGCCAGCCCTACCCGGGTATTTCGGTCGCAATCCTTGACGATCATTGCAACCCGGTGCCCACCGGCAGCATTGGCGAACTGTGCGTGCGTGGTCCCCATGTCATGAGCGGATACTGGAACCAGCCCGAACAGACTGCCAAAGCATTTGAGGGCGGTTGGCTGCATACCGGCGATCTAGGTTACCAGGACGCAGACAACTATGTCTATCTGGTCGATCGCAAGAAGGACATGATCATCACCGGTGGTTTCAATGTCTATCCGGCCGAAGTGGAGGCCGCTCTGGCGGCGCACCCGGCGGTCGCGTCGGCCGTGGTGATCGGCCTGGCGGATGACAAATGGGGCGAGGCAGTGACCGCCTTCGTCATTGTGCGCGACGGGGCGACTATTAGCGAACAGGACCTGATCGACTTTGTGCGCGCCGCCAAAGGCCCGATCAACACGCCCAAATCGATCCGATTTGTCGACAGTGTGCCGCTGACCCCACTGGGCAAACCGGACAAGAAGGCGATGCGCGCGATCCATGCGGTGCAAGACGCAACGCCACCACCTGGAATCGCAAAACAAACCGCCCGCGCCTGAACCGCGGGCAGGACTGACAGGAGAGTTCGATGCAAGGTGCAGATCTGGAACTGGACGCGCTGGGACTGGCCAAGTTGCGACCGGACGGAGATCGCGTGGTCGACGTCGATCTTTATGGTGCAGTCAAGCTCTGGCCATACGAGCACTATGCCACCTGGGCCGAAGTGGACCCCTTCTACATCCTCAGCAATGGCCACCGCCAGGTTGTTTGCGCGCGCTATGAAGACACGCGCGCCGTGCTGCAGGATTATGCGCGCTTCACCAGCACCAAGCAGCCCTATCCCGGCACGCAGGGGTTCTATTTCTTCAATTCGATGCCGACGGTCACGGACAGCGATCCGCCCGAACATAGCCGGCGCCGGCGCCTGATGGCGCCGGCCTTCAGCCCGCGTGCGTTGAAGGCGCTGGAAGCAAAAATTGCCCGGACCGTCGATGACGTGCTCGATGCCGCCGAGACCAAAGGCGCGGCGATCGATGCGGTCGATGATATCGGCACGCCGATCGCGGTGCGGACGCTGCTTGGCCATGTGTGCAATCTTGACGAGCAGGATTGGGCGATCTTTACCGGGTTGGTCGATGCGCAGCGTGCGGCATTCAACGTGCTGTCGGGTGATACCAATGACAAGCAGGCCTATGAACAGGCGTGGGAAACCACCCGGCAGTTCTGCGACCGGATCATCGCCGATCGCCGCGCCCATCCGCGCGAAGACGATCTGGTCACGACGCTGGTCAATTCGCACGATGTCGACGGCAAGATCACCACCGAGGAAATGTTCGCGACGCTGTTCATCCTCTATGCTGCGGGGATCGGCGGTTTGACAGTCTTTCCCGCCTGGACGCTGTGGCGGTTGG
>CAITOD010000637.1 GCA_903893935.1 uncultured Sphingomonadales bacterium | reverse complement strand
AGCGCCAGCACATGCGCGGCGGCCAGATCGCTGACATGGATATAGTCGCGCACGCCGGTGCCATCGGGCGTGGCATAATCGGTGCCGAACACACCGACATGGTCGCGCTTGCCCAGCGCTGCTTCGACCGCGACTTTGATCAGGTGCGTGGCGCCGGCGGTCGATTGCCCGGTGCGCGCCTGCGGATCGGCGCCCGCGACGTTGAAATAGCGCAGCGCGCAGAAATTGAGCGGATGCGCGCGTGCGGTGTCGCCCAGCATGATCTCGGTCATCAGCTTCGACATGCCATAGGGATTGATCGGCAGCTTTGGGCTGTCTTCGGTCACCGGCGAAACTTCGGGAATGCCATAGGTCGCGGCGGTCGAGCTGAAAATGAAATGCGGCACGCCTGCGGCCACCGCCGCAGCGATCAGCGACCGGCTCTTGGCGGTGTTGTTGTGGTAATATTTGAGCGGGTTTTCGACCGATTCGGGCACGATGATCGACCCGGCAAAATGCATCACCGCGCGCGTCGCCTGTTCTGCAAAAATCCGCGCCAGCAGCGCCTCGTCGGCGATGTCGCCTTCGTAGAACGGCACATCGGCGGGCAGTGCAAAGCGAAACCCGGTGGTCAGGTTGTCGATCACCGCCACCGGCCAACCGGCGTCCCTCAGCGCGTGCACCGCGTGGCTGCCGATGTAGCCGGCGCCGCCGGTGACAAGGACGGGAACTTTGGTCATCGCGTGTGTTGCCCCTCGATTGGCCCGGCGCCTGGCACCGCTGGCCGCTGCCCGGTTCAGACACCCCTAAGCATCCGTTGTCGTAAGACAATACCGCGCCTACAGCGCGATGACATAAAGGGATTGCTGCTCAATGACCCGTTTGCCCGTCACGCCGTTGATCCTGTCGCTGCTGGTGGCCGCGACACCCGCCTTTGCGCAGCGCGGCTGGGGCGACGGGTGGCCGCGCGGCGGCGACGACCGGGTCGCGACGCAAGGCAATGCCGAACCTTCGCGGCAGATCGATGTCGAGACTTTTCGCGCGGGCGATGCCGGCGACCGGCTGGGCAAAGGCCGGATCGTGGTGAGCGCCGCACCTGCACCCCCGCGCGAAGTCCAAGCGCGCGAAGTCCCAATGCTGGGCACCGAGCTCAACCCCGCCCCCGACGACAAGCTGCCCGTCTACGAAGCCGCGGTGATCGATCAGCTTGCCGGCAAAGGCTACGATATCGCCAATGCCGCCGATCCCGCGCAGCTGGTCGAAATTGCGGTCAGCCACGATATTGTGGTGCCCGAAGAAGCCCCGCACAAGCCGGTCAGCGGTGCGGCCAGCGTGGGGGTGAGCAACCGTGGATCGGGGTTTGCGCTGGCCATCGCGGTCGATTTGTCCAAACCGCGCAAGGCCATCGTGGCGACGCGCATCGATGTGCGCATCCGCGACCGCGCCAGCCATCGCGTGCTGTGGGAAGGCTATGCGCAAGGCCAGTCGCGCATGACCGACAGCGGCTATGACGACACGCCTCTGGCAAACCGGCTGGCCAAGGCGCTGTTCGCGCGGTTCCCCGAAGGCAAAGTGGTGCAAGCCGTGCCCGGTGTCGATCCGCTCGGCCCGCCGCAAGGCAGCGGCGAGTAAGCGCTCTTTCGCGCCGGGCCGCGCCCGGCTATCACGCTGCGATGACCCAGACGCCCCTTGTGATCGACGCCGCCTTTGACAGCGGCAATATCGAAGTCCTGTCGATCGACGGCACCGTGGCGCGCCTTGCGATCCGCCGCGATGCGCATTCGCAATTCTTTCAATGGTTCCATTTCCGCGTCGCCGGCGCCGCCGGGCGCGCGATCGAACTGCGGCTGACCGGGCTCGCTTCGGCTGCCTATCCCGGCGGATGGCAGAATTATCGCGCGGCATACAGCGAAGACCGCCGGTTCTGGGGCCGCGCCGAGACCGAATACGATCCCGCGCTCGAAGGCGGCACGCTGATTATCCGCCATCGCCCGGCGGGCGATATGGGCTGGTTTGCCTATTTCGCGCCCTATTCGTGGGAGCGCCATCAGGACCTCGTCGCGCGCAGCGCGCTGCAGCCGGGCGTGGTCCATCGCGTGCTTGGCCACAGCCTCGAAGGCCGCTCGATCGATTGCCTGACACTTGGCGAAGGCCCGCGCACCGTGTGGCTCTATGCCCGCCAGCACCCCGGCGAAACGATGGCCGAATGGTGGATGGAAGGCGCGCTTGCGCTGCTGACCGACCCGGCCGATCCGCATGGCCGCGCTTTGCGTCAGGCCTGCACCTTTCATCTGGTGCCCAATGCCAATCCCGACGGATCGGTGCGCGGGCATCTGCGCACCAATGCCGCCGGGGTCAATCTCAACCGCGAATGGCACGCGCCGAGCCCCGAGCGTTCGCCCGAAGTGCTGGCGATCCGCAGCGCGATGGACGCAACCGGCGTCGATTTCGCCATCGACGTTCACGGCGACGAAGCGATCCCGCACGTGTTCCTCGCCGGGTTCGAAGGCATTCCGTCGTGGCGCGAGGAGCAGGGCGCGGCTTATCGCCGCTATCGCGCGATCCTCGAACGCCGCACGCCCGATTTCCAGACCCGCCGCGGCTATCCCGAAGCCCGCCCCGGCAGCGCCAACCTGACCATGTCGACCAACCAGGTCGCAGAACGCTATGGCGCGGTGGCAATGACGCTGGAAATGCCGTTCAAGGACAACGACGACTTGCCCGACCCCGCGCAAGGCTGGAGCCCCGAACGCTCGGCGCTGCTCGCGCGCGCCTGCATGGAATCGCTGCACGAATGGCTACAGGGGTAAGGCTCTCCGCCTTCCCCGACCCAATCCCCTCACCTCCTTCCCACCCCCACCGCCCGTTCGTGCTGAGCTTGTCGAAGCAGGCGCGCAAATTCCGGCCCCGCACCCTTGAATACCGCCCGGGACAAAACGTTTCGCGCATGCTTCGACAGGCTCAGCACGAACGGAGGTGGGGTGGATTGCGTGCCAATCGAAGTCTATTTACCACTCCTTAACCTCTTGGCGCGCATACGCGGGGCATGACCAAGACTTTGCGCCGCCCCGCCGTGATGATCGAAGAAGCGCTGCGCTTTGCGGTGGTATCGGGCTGCGCCACCGCGCTGATCGCCGCAGGTCGTTTCCTGCCCTTCTAAAGCCCGGGTGTCGTCGCGGTTGCCGGTGCCGGCACGCGAATGCCCTGTTCTTCGCCGCGCATCACGCGCCCGGCGCGCTGGATTGTGCGCACCAGCCGCGGTTCGACGCCGCAGCGGCAGATATTGGTGATCGCCGCGATCACATCGGCCTCGGTCGGATTGGTGTTGCGCGCGAGCAAGGCAGCCGCCGCCATCACCAGCCCGGGGGTGCAGAACCCGCACTGGATCGCCTGTTCGGCGACAAACGCCTGCTGCACCGGGTGGTTGCGATCGGGCGACAGCCCCTCGATGGTGGTCACGCTGCGGCCTTCGGCCTCGCCCAGCGACAGCGTGCAGCTGGGCATGGCCTGGCCATCGACAATCACCATGCAGGCGCCGCATTCGCCGGTGCCGCAGCCATATTTGGTGCCCGTCAGATTGGCCGCATCGCGCAAGGCCCACAGCAGCGGCACTTCCGCCTCGAGCCGGAATTCCACCGGCTGATTGTTGACCACCAGACGCGCCATCGTGTCGTGGCTCAGTCGCGCCAGCTGCGGTCGATCTGGTCGATCCGGCGCACCCAGGCAGCGAAATCGGTTTCGCCCGGCTTGGTGCCTGGCACTGCCACCTCGCGCAAGTCGCGCTGGTGCACCGCGACCACATCATCGGCAATGCGAATCGCCGGCTGGCCCATCGACAGCGTGGCCAGCTGAATTTCGCAGGCGCGTTGCAGCGCCCACATCTGCAGGAACATCGACGGCAGCGTCGGCGCCAAGACCACCGGGCCGTGGTTGCGCAGCATCAGGATATTCTTGTCACCCAGATTGGCCAGCAACCGCTCGCCTTCTTCGGCGCGCACCGTCACGCCTTCGAAATCGTGATAGGCGAGCCGGCCGATGAAATTGCACGCGTAGAAATTGATCGGCAGCAGCCCTTCGGCGAGGCTGCACACCGCCATCGTTGCGGTGGTGTGCACGTGGCAGATCGCATGCGCCCACGGCAGATGGCGGTGGAAATAGGCATGCTGGGTAAAGCCCGCCTTGTTCACCGGGTATTGGCTCGATCCGAGCGTGTTGCCATCGATATCGATCTTGACCAGATTGCTGGCGGTCACTTCGCTGTAAAGCAGACCGTAGGGATTGATCAGAAACGCGTGGTCTTCGTCGGGCACTTTGACCGAGATGTGATTATAGACCGATTCGGACCAGCCGAGCAGGTCGAAGATGCGGTAGCACGCGGCCAGTTCCTGCCGCGCATGCCATTCGGCATCGCTGCACGCGATATTGGGTTTGATCTGGGTCGCCATCGCACGTCTCTCCCGTCTTATGAATTCAGCCCGTATTGCAAGTATCAGAGCGCGCCCGCCGCTTCGGGCACCAGCGCCATCGCCGGTTCGATCGCCATGTTGTCGATCAGCCGGGTGCGCCCGATATGCGCCGCGACCAGCAGCCGCGCCGCGCCGCCATCCCAGTGCGCCAGGTGTTCGAGCGTTTCGGATTTGCGCAATTCGGCATAGTCGATGCGGTCGAACCCGGCATCGCGCAGCGCGCTTGCCAAGTCTTCAAGCACCGCGCCGACCGGCTGGCCATGCAGGATGGCGCCGATCGCAGCGCGCATCGCGCGGTTGAGCACAGTCGCGCGCGCGCGCTCGATGCCCGTCAGATAGCGGTTGCGGCTGCTCATCGCGAGGCCATCGAGCTCGCGCACGGTGGGCACGCCGATGATCGCGTCGGCACTTGGGAACGCCAGATCGAGATCGCGCGCCATGCGGCGGATCACGGTCAACTGTTGCCAGTCCTTTTCGCCAAACAGCGCGACATCGGGCCGCACCTGGTTGAACAGTTTGAGCACCACGGTCGCCACGCCGTCAAAATGCCCCGGCCGGTGCGCCCCGCACAGCACGCCATCGAGCCCGGGCACGCTGACCGTGGTGACAAACCCTTCGGGGTACATGTCCGCGACACCCGGGGTCCACAGCAGATCGACCCCGGCCTCGGCCAGCAGGCGGCTGTCTTGCGCCAGCCGGCGCGGGTAGGCATCGAGATCTTCGCCCGCGCCGAATTGCAGCGGATTGACGAAAATCGACACCGCCACGCGATCGGCATGCGCGCGCGCCTGGCGCACCAGCGTCATGTGGCCTTCGTGCAGCGCACCCATCGTCGGGACCAGCGCCAGGGTTTTTCCCCCGCTTTTGAGCGCCGAAACGGCTTTGCCCAGGTCCGCGCGGGTCGAGACGGTTTGCATGGGGGCAGTGTCTCCTTTACCATCCGCGCTGTGACCTTGCCTGGTCAACGCCGCGAACGGGCCAAACCCGAATGCGGTCGGGTGGCAGGCCTTCTGGCCTAGCTCTGCACCCGATCGCGTTCAAGCGCTGGCTTGCGCGCGTGCCCCCGAGAAGGAAGAAACTGTGTCGAACGGCCCACACCGCATTGTCTTTGCCAATGAAAAAGGCGGCACGGGCAAATCGACCACGGCCGTCCACGTGGCCATCGCGCTTGCCTATCAGGGCGCGCGCGTCGCCGCGATCGATCTCGACTCGCGGCAGCGGACTTTGCACCGTTATCTCGAAAACCGCGCCGAGACCGCGCGGCGCCGCCAGATCGCACTGCCGACCGCAAGTTTTGCCGTCCACGGCGGCGACAGCGTCGAAGAGCTCGATGCGCTGATCGACACGATGGCTGCCGAGGCCGATTTCATCGTGTTCGACACCCCCGGGCGCGACGACGTGCTCGCACGCCATGTCGCCACGCGCGCCGACACGCTGGTTACCCCGCTCAACGACAGCTTCGTCGATTTCGACCTGATCGGCCAGGTCGATGCCGAAACTTTCAAAGTGCGCCGCCTGTCGTTTTATGCCGAACTGATCTGGGAAGCGCGCAAGAAGCGCGCGATGGCGACCATCCGCGATGCCCGGCGCCAGATGGACTGGGTCGTGGTGCGCAACCGCACCGGCT
>CAITOD010000636.1 GCA_903893935.1 uncultured Sphingomonadales bacterium | reverse complement strand
GCCGACAATGCGGTGTGGCTGGCCAACGAACAGGCGCGCCACGACAAGGCGATGCAGCTGATCACGCTGCAAAAGGCTGGCGACACCGATGAAATCGCGCGCCAGACGCTGATCAACACGCTGGCCGAACAGAACATCACGCTGTCCGCCACGCAGATCCAGCAAGTGCTCGATGATCAAAAGGCAGAGGCCGCCGCGCAGGCGCAAATCAAGCAGCATGCCGCCGAAACCAAGGCGCTGTCCGATCTGGGCCAGCAATCGCTGTCGAAATTGCTCAGCCCCGACGGCATTCAGCATTGGGGCCAGACCTGGCACGACGTGCTGAAGAATATTGCCGTGCAGCTGGAACAACTGGCCATCCTGAACCCGCTGGAAAACATGCTGTTCGGCGGCACAAAGCCCACGCTGGGCGGCGGCGGCCTGCTGGGTTCGATCTTTGGCGGCGGCAGCGGCGGTGCGCCTTCGATCGGATCGGGCGGCACGATATCGGCGGGCACGATCTTTGGCGGCGGTGATTTCGGCCTGTCCGCCTTTGCATCGGGCACCGATTCGGCGCCCGGCGGCCCGGCGATCGTCGGCGAAAACGGGCCCGAACTGGTCAATCTGCCATCGGGCGCGGGTGTGCTGACCACCGGCGAAACGCGCCAGGTTCTGCAGGGCAACGGCGGGAATGTCTATCACATGCCAATTTCGATCGATGCGCGCGGCGCGGGCCCGCGCGAAATCGACCAGTTGCGCACCGAACTGCGCACATTTCAGCGCCAGGTGCCAACGATCGCGGTGCGCGCCAACCTTGATGCGCAACAGCGCGGCCTGGGCACACGCTGATGGCGCTGCCCGCCACCATGACAATGCCCGTCTGGGCCAGCCAGCAGATTTTCGAGGTGCAGCGCATCGATTACCTGGCCCCCGAAACCGGCGGCCGTCAGGGCGGTGTCACCGCCGGGTTTCCGCTGTGGCAGACCACCATCACGCTGGGCGTGATGAACCTGGCGCAATCAGACGCATGGCGCGCGTTCCTGGCCGCGCAGCGCGGCGCGCAACAGCGCTGGTATGGCTTTGACGCATCGCGCATCCTGCCCGAAACGTGCCCCGGCGGATTGCCATCGGGGTTTTCGGGCGCGTGCAGCGCCTGGTCGCAAACAATCGATGCCAATGGCTATCCCGTCGTCACGCTGACCGGGCTGCCCAATGGCATGGTGCTGTCGCCGGGCGATTATTTCGATTTGCGCTGGGGCACGTTTCAGCGGTCTTTGCACCGCCTGCTCGAATCCGCCACGGTCGCGTCGGGTGCGGCCAGCGTCAGCATCGATCCACCGATCAACCCCGCCGTCGTGCCGGGCACCGCTGTTGCGCATTTCGATGCGCCCGCCTGCCTGATGCGCACGATCCCCAGCCAGACGTCGCTGGGCGCGTTCGGGCGCCGGGGCCCGATCGAATCCGGCACGATCGTCGCCATTCAGGATCTGGTGCCATGAAATCGATCTCGTCCGCCGCGATCGCCGCGATGCAGAACGGCGATGCCATCAGCGTGGGCGCCGTGCGCGTCGGCACTACCACCCCGGTGTGCATCTGGGGCGGCTATGGATCGATATCGCTGCCCAGCGGCGCGGGCGGCGCATCCGAAAGCTATGACGGCATCGGCGATCGCGGTCTGGTGCAGGTGGTCGGGTCTGCGGTGGGCAGCAGCGAACAGAACATCACGCTGACGCTGTCGGGTGTCGAACCCGATGTTCTGGCGCTGTGGGATGCCGCCAGCCTGCAAGGCGCGATCTGCCAGATCTGGTTGCTGACATTCGACGGCGCGGGGCAGACGATGCTCGATGCGCAGATTTTTGCCGCCGGGCGCCTCGACACGATGCCGATCAGCGATATCATCGGCAGCACCTCCACCATCACCGCCAGCGTCGAAACCGCCGCGCGCGGACTTGGCCGGTCGGGCCAGCGCATGCGCACCGACGCCGATCAACGCCTGATCAGCAGCGGCGACAACGGGTTTCAGGCAGTCAGCTTTGCGGGCAACAAAACGCTCTATTGGGGCGGCACGCTGCCCACCAGCGCCAGCACGCTGGGCTGGACCCCGCTCAACGTGCCGTCCGGTTATGGCGGCTATGGCAGGCTGGCATGACGCGCGATTTTGGCGCCATGGCCGCGTATATCGCGGCGCGCACCGCCGTGCCGTTCGCCTGGGGCAGCAACGATTGTGTCACTTTTGCGGCCGGTGCGGTGCTGGCGCTGACCGGGCGCGATCCGCTGGCGGGAATTCCCGCGTGGCAATCCGAACGCGCCGCGCTGATCGGCCTGAAACGGCGCGGCGGCCTGTTTGCGGCGGTGTCGTCGGTGTTGCCGCAGATTGCCCCCGCGCACGCGCATCGCGGCGATATCGGCGCGGTGATGGGCCCCGACGGCCCGTTTCTGATGATGATCGAAGGCGCGACTCTGGTCGGGCCCGCGCTGCACGGATTGTTCCGCCACCGGCGCGACGCGCTGGTGTGCAGCTGGAGTGCGACCGCGTGATTGTGCACAACCACCACCCGCTGCGCGTCAGGCCGCTGTGGCGCTGGCCAAACCTGCCCCTCCCGAATGT
>CAITOD010000635.1 GCA_903893935.1 uncultured Sphingomonadales bacterium | reverse complement strand
GCGATCACCGGCGCTTCGCCCGACGATATTCCGCGCCAACTGGCCGCCAACGACTATCCCGATGCGAGCGCGCAGGCCGGCCCCGCCTTGCTCGGCGGCGGGCTGGCGCGCGATCTGGCCGCGACCGCCGGCTTTCTCAAAGGCGAGGGCAAAGTCGATCGCGTGCTGGTCGATTACCGGCCCTGGATCGATGCACGCTGGGTGCGCGCCGCCGCCGCAAAGGACGCACGGCCATGACCATTCTTTCCGCAGTCGCTGCGGGGGTAACCTATCGCAGCCGCAACGGCGCGGTCGAGGCGCTCAAGGACGTGTCGCTCGATCTGGCGGCGGGCGAGATCGTGGTCGCGCTGGGCGCATCGGGGTGCGGCAAATCGACACTGCTCGGGCTGTTTGCCGGATTTGTGCGGCCGACTTCGGGCGCGGTGCAGAGCGAGGGCGTGCCGGTCACCGGGCCCGGCCCCGATCGCGCGGTGGTGTTTCAGGATGACGCGTTGATGCCGTGGCTTTCAGCCGAAGACAATGTCGCGTTCGGGCTGCGCCTGCAAGGGATGGGGCGCGCCGAGCGGCTGGCGCGGGCGCGCGACTTGCTCGCGCAAGTCGGCCTTGCGCAATTTGCCGGCCATGCCATCCACGAAATGTCGGGCGGCATGCGCCAGCGCGTCGGGCTGGCGCGCGCGCTCGCGGTCAAGCCGCGCTTTCTGCTGATGGACGAGCCTTTGGGCGCGCTCGACGAATTGACCCGCGAACGCATGCAAGTGCTGCTGCTCCAGCTGTGGCAGGGCAGCGGCACAGGCATTTTCCTGATCACGCATTCGATCGAAGAAGCGCTGTTTCTGGCCACCGACCTCGTGCTGATGAGCCCGCGCCCGGGGCGCATCGTGCGCCGCTATCGCCCCGAATTCGCCCGCCGCTTTCTCGCGGGCGAGCCGATCCGCGCGATCAAGGGCGACCCGCAGTTTCTCGCGATGCGCGAAGAACTGGCGGGCGCGATCCTGTCCGAAGAGAGCGAGGGACTTGGTCATGGATAAGACACCGGGCGGCGCCGGCTGGGCGACTCTGGCCACGATTGCCGTGCTGCTCGCCGCGTGGTGGGGGGTGACCGCGAGCGGCCTCGTCGCACCACTGTTCCTGCCCGGCCCCGGCGACGTCGCGCTGCGGCTGGTCGATCTGGCGCAGCACGGCTTTATCGGCGCCAGCTTGTGGCAGCACGCCGGCGCCAGCCTCGCGCGGGTCGGCCTCGCGCTGGTGTTTGCGCTGGTCACCGCGATCCCGCTCGGCATGGCGATGGGGCTGTCGCGGCGGGTGAACGCCGCGCTCGATCCGCTGATCGAATTCTACCGCCCGGTGCCCCCGCTTGCCTATCTGCCGCTGACCGTGATCTGGTTCGGCATTGGCGAAGTGACCACAGTGATCCTGATCACGCTGGCCATCTTTGCCCCGCTGGCAATCGGCACCGCCAGCGCCGTGCGCCGCGTCGATCCCGACCGCGTGCGCGCCGCCCGCTCGCTCGGCGCCAATCGCGACCAGGTGGTATGGCTGGTGATTTTCCCCAGCGCCCTGCCCGATATTCTGGTCGCGCTGCGCATCGCGCTCGGCGTCGGCTGGTCCACCCTGGTCGCCGCCGAACTCGTCGCCGCCACACGCGGGCTGGGCTTCATGGTCCAATCCGCCTCGCAAATGCTGGTAACCGACGTAGTGGTCGCCGGCATTCTGGTAATCGCCGCGATCGCGCTGGTGCTGGAACTGCTGCTCCGCTGGATCGAACGGCGCTTTGCCGGCTGGGCCAGCGGGCAGTGATCGGGCGGTGCGGGATTTTCGACTGGCAAAATGCATCGAAACCGCAGTGGATCAGGGATACCAACCCCACCCCAGCGCGGATCGGCACTCCGGACTTGATCCGGGGTCCAGCTATTCTTGGGAGAATTGGCCTGTGATGCGAGCTAGATTTTGTGCCCCCATAAGCCGGTGCAAAGCCACAGAGAGTTTAGGGGTTTTCGCACCTGTCACCGTAATTCCTTGTT
>CAITOD010000634.1 GCA_903893935.1 uncultured Sphingomonadales bacterium | reverse complement strand
CGGCCATGCTCCAGAACGTGATCGCGTCGGTGCGCGCACCCCGGGTGAGCCGCGTGTAGAAGGTTTCGGCGGTCAGCAGCTCGCCGCGCCGCACCGAAAGCAGCGAGTTGGCAAATTGCGACGCGCGCACAATGCCTTTGAGCGGCTGGTTGGCCGATGCGGTATCGACCACCACCACGCGGCCATCGACAATCGAATTGAAATTGAAATCGTTGAGCAGCACCCAGCTCTTGGGCCAGGTCGCGGGCAGCGCGGTGACAGTCGGGATCGGCTCGACCGGCAGCGCACTGGGCCAGGCTTTTGGCGCCGCATCGGCGAGCGCGGGTTGGGCGGCCGCGAGGCTCAGCGCAGATGAAAGCAAGCCGATCAACCACCGCATTGCCTTTGGTCCTTTTCCTGCATGCACCACGTCGGCCCGGGGGTGACGTCAGGCTTGGAGAATGCGACTCAACGGGTAAACTTGTCAGCAGTCCTAAATCTTCCTAATGACCCAACTGCGGCAGTTGGGCAGGTTCATGCAACGCGACGAAATCTCCACGGCCACGGTTACCGATCTGATCGTGCCCGATCGCAACATCGGCTACACCAAAGGCCACGAAACGCGCGAAACGATCTTGCGCACGGCGCTGGCGATTCTGATCGACGAAGGCTGGCAGGCCATGTCGATGCGCCGGATCGCGACCGCCTGCGGGTTGAAACTGGGCAATCTCACATACCACTACCGCACGCGTGAAGATCTGGTGCGCGAATTGCTCGATGCGGTGATCGCCAGTTACGAACGCGAATTCGTGCCCATCGTGCAGCAGGATGGGCTGCGCCCCGAACAGCGGCTCGAACGCTATTGCCGGCTGGTGCTCGACGACATTCCGAGCAAGAAGACTACGCGGCTGTTTCCCGAATTGTGGGCGCTGGCGAACCACGACCCGTTTGTCCACGATCGCATGCACGAGCTGTACGCCCGCGCGCGCGCGCCGCTCGATGCGATCATTGCCGAAATGCGCCCCGACCTGCCCGCCGAACACCGCGAAACGCTGGTGCTGTTCATCTCGTTTGCAATGGAAGGCTCGACCGTGTTCGCCGGTTATGAAAAGCCGTTCGTGGCGCGCATCGGTCTGATCAAACGGATCGCGATCGGCAGCTTTGTCGATCTGGTGCGCAGCTACACGCCCGATTGACCGCACAGGCGATAGCCCACCCCGGGTTCGTTGCGCAGCAGCACGGGGGTCGCCGGATCGGCTTCGAGTTTGCGGCGGATGCCGCGCGCCGCCACGCGCAGATATTCGACATCGCTTTCGTGCCCCGGGCCCCACACCGCGCGCAGCAATTGCGCATGCGTCAGCACGCGGCCGGGGTGCCGTGCCAGTTCGGCGAGCATGCCATATTCCTTGGGGGTCAGGTGCACTTCGGCGCCCGCGCGCGTGACCAGCCGCGCTGACAGGTCGATCACCACATCGCCCAGCACGACGTGTTCGGACTGGCTGCTCGCGGCCAGCCGGTGGCGCAGCGCGGTGCGCAGTCGCGCGCGCAATTCCTCGCTGTCGAACGGCTTGATCACATAGTCATCGGCGCCGAGATCGAGCGCGGCCACTTTCTGATCGGTATCGTCGCGCGCCGAAACCACGATCAGCGCGACGCCGGCGGCCTTGATCAGGGGAACCAGTTCCAGCCCGTCGCGATCGGGCAAGCCGAGGTCGAGCAGCACCGCTTCGGGCTTGTCGATCGCGAGCGAGGCGAGGGCTGCGCGCG
>CAITOD010000633.1 GCA_903893935.1 uncultured Sphingomonadales bacterium | reverse complement strand
GGGCGCGTGGTGCTGATGGGGCATTCGGCGGGCGCCTATAATGCCGCGATGCTGGGCGTCGACCCACGCTGGCTCGAGCAGAGCGGGCTTGACCGGCAAGCGCTGCGCGGCGTTGTCGGGCTGGCCGGCCCTTACGATTTTCTGCCGCTCGACGATGCCAGCACGATCGCCGCGTTCGGGCATGCCGATGATCTCGCCGCGACCCAGCCGGTCAGCCATGTGCGCGGCGATGCGCCGCCGCTGCTGTTGATCCACGGCGCCGAAGACCGTCGCGTGCGCCTGCGCCATAGCCTGGCTTTGGCGCGCGCAATGGCGGGGTGCGGCGGGTGCAGCGAGACGCATGTGCTCGACGGGGTAACCCACGAAGGGTTGATCATGCGCTTTGCCCGGCCGTTTTCGACGCGCGACCGGCGCGCGCTGACGCATGTGCTCGATTTTCTGGCGCGGATTACCGGCGCGCCCGCTTCACCCCCGGTTCAGTCCACAAAGGTATAAGCGACCGGTGTCTGCCAAGCTGACCATTGCCACTGCCATTGCCGTGGCCTGTTTCGCGCTGGCGAGGCCAGCCTCTGCGCAGGAAGTGCTGCGCGATGCCGAAACCGAAGCGTTCTTTCGCGACATGTCGGCACCGATCATTACCGCCGCCGGGCTCGATCCGCGCAATGTCGACGTGGCGCTGCTCAACGATGGCGAAATCAACGCCTTTGTCGCGGGCGGCCAGACCGTCTACATGAATGCCGGGCTGATCGGCGCGGCCGACCATGCCGAAGAAATCCAGGGCGTGTTTGCGCACGAGCTTGGCCATATTGTCGGCGGGCATGTCATTCGCAGCGGCGAAGGCTCGCGGCCGGCGCTGGGCATCACGCTCCTTTCGCTATTGCTCGGCGCGGCAGCCGCAGCGGCGGGTTCACCCGATGCCGGCGCCGGCATTTTCCTCGCCGGGCAGCAGGCAGCGCTGGGCAAATACCTCGCGTTCAGCCGCGCGCAGGAAGCCACCGCCGATGCAGCGAGTGTCAAATTCCTGTCAGGGGCAGGGATTTCCGGGCGCGGATCAGTCAATTTCTTCAAGAAGCTCGAAAATTACGAATATCGCGCCGGGTTCAAGCGCAATGCCGATGCCGAATTCTACAGCACCCACCCGCTGACCGCCGACCGCCTGGCCACGCTGCAGGATGCTTTCGAGCAGGACCCGGCCTGGACAAAACCCGAAGACCCCGAACTGCAGCGCCGGTTCCTGCGCGTAAAAGCCAAGCTCCTGGGCTATCTGGCCGAGCCGCAGCAGACGCTGACCGCCTATCCCGACTATCTGAACGATGTGCCTGCGCATTATGCGCGCGCCTATGCGTATCACAAGCAGGCGTTCATGGACAAAGCGCTCGCCGAAACCGATGCGATCCTCGCGCAGGAACCCGACGATCCTTATGCGCTGGAACTCAAAGGCCAGGTGCTGCTCGAATCCGGGCATCCGGCCGATGCGCTGCCATCCTTGCGCCGCGCGGTCGAGCTCACGCGCAACCAGCCGCTGATTGCAACGACATTCGGCCACGCGCTGCTCGCCACCGAAGACCCGGCCAATTTTCCCGAGGCCGAACGCGTGCTGAAAGCGGCGGTGGCCAAAGACCATGAAAACCCGTTCGCGTGGTACCAGCTGGGCGTGGTCTATGAAGCCGAAGGCGACACCCCGCGCGCGCGGCTGGCGAGCGCCGAACAGCAGCAGCTTGAATTGCGCTTTGCCGAATCGTTGCGCAGTGCCGAAGCCGCCGAAGCGGCCTTGCCCAAAGGTTCACCCGACTGGCTGCGCGCGCAGGATATCGCGCTGAGTTCGCGCGCGATGATTGAGCGCACGCGCAAGAAGCATTAGAGCGATCCCCATGCAGATCTCGCACCCCGTCCGTCTTGCGCTCGTGGCCGTGGCGCTTGCCGCATTGGTCGGCGGGGCGATCGCGTGGTATCGTGTCAGCCGGCCGGTGCCGGGCGACGACGCGATCGCTGCCGAGCTTGCGCGCGCGGGGATCGACCCCGGCAAGCGCGCCGCGTTCGAAACGCTGGTGCGCGCCTATATTCTCGATCATCCCGAAATTCTGCCCGAGGCGATGGACCGCTTGCAGGCGCGCGAAAGCGCCGAGCGGCTCAAACCGCTGCGCGGTGCGCTCGAAACGCCGTTTCCGGGCGCGGTGCTCGGCAATCCCGCAGGCAAAGTGACGCTGGTCGAATTCACCGATTTTGCGTGTACGTATTGTCGCGGCGCGGTGGCCGATGTCGACGCGCTGATCGCGGCCAATCCCGATCTCAAAGTCGTGCTGCGCAATCTGCCGATCATTGCGCCGACCAGCGACCCGGCCGCACGGATGGGGCTGGCAGCCGCCGCGCAAGGCAAATTTGCCGCCTATTACAACGCGATGTTTTCCGGCGCGCGGCCCGATGCGGCAAGCATTACCGCCGCGGCGAACAAAGCCGGTGTCGATCTCAATGCCGCGCTGGCGTTTGCCCGGCGGGCCGATGTGCAAAGCGAAATCGAACACAATCTGGCTTATGCGCGCCAGCTCGGGATCAGCGGCACCCCGGCCTTTACCATCGGCGGGCAGATCATTTCGGGCGCGGTCGGCCGCGAGGCCTTGCAGCAGGCCGTGGACGCCGCGCGGAAAAGCTAGAATTCAGGCCACAAAAATCAGGCCACAAAAATCAGGCCACAAAAATCAGGCCACAAAAATCAGACAGGCACAGCCACGCGCTGGCGCCAACGCAAGGCCAGACCCGCCATGGCAAACCCTGCCAGCATCATCGCCCAGGTCGATGGTTCGGGAACCGCCGGGGTCGATGCGGTCAATGTGACCGGCAGCCCGTAAAGCGGGGCGAACTGTTTGGAATCAACGATATAATTGCCGGGATGGCCATAAGTCAAGCCGGCAAACACGTTGTAGGTGTCGGTGGCTGTGGTGAACGCGACACCGTTATAATCGACATAGGGCGCGGTCAGGAACGCCAGATTGTCATTCCCGTCGAAACCGTTGACCGCGACCGCACCGGTTATCGCCTGGCCGTTGATTGTGCCGGTAATGTTGGTGATGTCGTAGCCGGGCCCGGTCGCGCAAGTGGGACAGGGGAACGGGTTTGTCGATGACGTGCTGTTCGTGGTGATCGTGCCCGACGCGGTATAGCCCGACCCGTCGAGAGAAAAGCTGTACTCCGCCGCTGAAACGGGGCCGGAAAGACCGGCGAGCATCGCCGCTGCACACAGCCCGAAGAGAGTCGCCTTTTTCATGAATGGCCCTTTTCCATACTTTACCGACGGTTAACTATAGTCGTTCGTCGCGCGATTTTCAAACCATGCTTTTCCACAGCCGGACAATTCTCTCCGGCGCGCTGCGGTATGACCAGCCCCCCTTGGCGAACGGCCCGCCCCTGCAAATCGGGTAACCAAAATGTGAAGATCGGCAGATGTTTCGCCGGTATTTACCATGCTTCGAAACAATTCGTTTAGAATAAATTGCTAATTTTCGCCGCGTGAAACTGGCTCCCAAACAGATTTTCGGCATCTCGACGCGGTCCGAACCCGGCGCGCCCGGCGCAGCGGACGCCGGCCGTCGAACGCTGTGGCGCCGGCTGTGGGGCGATCGCGATGGCAGCATCCTGATCATGCTGGCGATCGGCCTGCCGGCGATCGTGTTTGCCACCGGGTTCGGCATCGATTTCAGCCGCGCCGAAAATGCCCAGACCCAGCTCAATGCGATTGCCGACGCGGCGGCACTGGCCGCAGTCGATCCTTCGATGATCCTGCAATCGGATTCGGTTGCCTCGGCCGCCGCGACCGCGATGTTCAACACGCAAGCCGGCAATGTCCAGGGCGTGACCAATGTCCAGTCCGCCGTCACGATCTCGGCCACCGGCGGCCTAGGCGGCTTGCGCACGGTGACGGTCAACTACACCGCGCAGTCGACCAATCTGTTTGGCGGCATTCTTGGCCTGTCGTCGCTCGCGATCAGCGGCACTTCGGCGGCAGCGGCTTCGCTGTCGCCCAACATCAATTTCTATCTGGTGATGGACAAGTCGCCATCAATGCTGTTGCCGACGACATCGACCGGGATCAGCGAAGTGCAGGGCGCCACGTCAGACGCCTGCGCCTTTGCGTGCCACCAGCAGGAACCGGGCGGCGGCTACATCAAGGACGTCAACGGCAAATGGGTGTTCATCTCGGACCAGTTCTACAACTCGGGCCAGGCCGGATATCAGACTTATTACCTGATCAGCGGTAGCACGCTGTACAATTCCGCCGGCACCCAGCTCGGCACAAACGTATCGGTCAACACGGGCACGACCCCCAACACGCTGACGTATAAAGTCAGCGGCGTCACCAACACGGTGACGGGATTTTATGCCGACGGCTATTGGCTGACGCACAATTATACTTCGGTCTACCCGGCCGGATCGCCGATCGATTTGCGCGTGTCCGACGAAACCGCTGCTGCACAGGCGCTCATTCCCTATGCTGTCAACGAAGAGGGCATCAACCAGGCGGTATACCAGATCCAGTTCTATACGTATGACTGGATTCATCCGAGCGCATCGAGCGCGGTTACGCAATACGGCACGATGACCGATGTCGCATCGTTGTCTTCGACAGCTGTGCCCAATGTCGATTCCCCCGACTGGTGGATCCAGAACAGCGAATACACCACGACATGCTGTTCGATCGGGGACGCGGTGACAGAAAATTACAACATGCTGACATCGATGAACGCGACAATGCCGGCGCCCGGGTTGGGTTCGGCGTCCTCGACCCCCCAGGAAGTCATGTTGCTGATCACCGATGGCGTTTCAGACGAAGTGATCAACGGTGGCCGCGTCAATCGCGAATTCAATTCAACCGATCTCGGCGCATGCACGGCAATCAAAAGGCGCGGCATCAAGATCGCCATCCTTTACACGCTCTATGCCCCCGCCGTGATCGCCAACGACGGATGGTCGGTGTCCAACGTCACGCCCTATTTGCCCAACGTGCTGCCCGCGCTGCAATCGTGCGCATCGACCGCCACCAATGGATCGCCACTGGTCTATACCGTGCAGTCGAACCAGAGCATTGCGGCGGCACTCCAGGCGCTGTTCCAGCTCACCATCGAAGACGCGCACCTCGTCCAGTAAGGCCGCGTTTGCCTTCGGCACGATCGCGTGTCGGGTCTGGCGAAACGGCTCCCTCTGCCGGTCAGAGGTTCACGGATGAAGAGCGATTAACCAGATATTTGATGCGATTGCGCAATACATTTGGTGCGATCAGGCCATTTCGAAACCAATTGTTAAAGGCCCTGCGGTTAAAATCCCGCAGTGATGGGAAGCCAACGACGCCTTTTCGGGTTCAGCGCCCCGCTTCGCCACCAAGCCGGTGCAGCGGACCCGCAATTTGCGCCTGCGCGCCGCAAGCGTGTCTGGCAGCGGGTACTTGCGAGCGATGAAGCGGGTGCGGCCATCGAATTCGCGCTGGTGGGCGCACCGTTCATCGCGCTGATGATCGCGGCGATGAACACCGCGCTGGTGTTTCTGGCGCAGGAAGGGCTGGAAACCGCAGCCGAAGGTGCGGCGCGTCTGCTGCTCACCGGCCAGGCCCAAACCCTGCAGTATTACACCGGCAGCAACACCACCCCGACCACCGGGATGACCGCCACGCAATTCCAGAACGCGGTCTGCGGGACGCTGACTTACAATGCCACCGCCGGCGCTTCGACCCAGACCAGCTTTGGCGGGACGATGCTGCCGCCGTTCCTCAGCTGCAGCAATCTGGTGGTCAATGTCACCACCGCCAGCAGCTACAGCTCCGCTGCGCTTACTGCGCCGACATTTACCTATGATTCAAGCGGCAATGTCACCGCGACGGGCACCGGATACAATGTGTCCAGTTCCAGCACCGGCCAAAACCTTATTCTGGTGGTGCAACTGATCTATCTGTGGCCGACAACCACCGGGCCGCTCGGCTTCTCGCTGTCGAACCAGGCCAACGGCGACGACATGCTGGTGGCAACGCAAGTCATCACCACCGAAAACTACGTCTGTCCGACCGGAGTGTCGGTATGCTGAGGCGGCTGCTGGCCGACCGGTCGGGTTCGGCCATGCTCGAATTCGCGATCGTGCTGCCGGTTATGGCGCTGGTCTATCTTGGCGGATACGAGCTGTCCGACATGATTTCGTGCAACCGCAAAGTCGGCATCGCGGCGCGGTCGCTGACCGACCTTGCCAGCCGCAGCCTTTCGCCCACATCGATCGTCGCATCGCCTTCGGGCACTTCGGGCACGGCCTATATGAGCGCGGCCGCGATCACGCTGACGCCTTACAGCCAGGCCAATGCGACCGAGCAGATGGCACTTCTGCGCGTGTGCGACGCGACCCATGCCTATGTGATCTGGTCCGCCGCCCAAACCCAGACGTCTACCGGCACCGCGACATCGATAACCCCGTCGTTGACGGCAGGCACGCTGACATCCGCCAGTGTGGTCACGATCCCCACCGGGATGATCACCACGCCGATGATTCCCACGTCGCCCGATGGCACCGATGTCTGTTCCAACTTCGGCACCAGCACGTCGACCAATTATCAGGCCGGCACGGTCGGCGGGTTCCTGTTCTATGGCCAGGTGGCGTATTCGTACACATCACTGCCAAAGTATTTTCTGACCAGCACTATTCCAATGGGTTATATTTTCTACATGAGTCCACGGACCAACTAGGGAACGTGTTATGATTTCGATCATTTCGCGTCTTGCCGGGCGCTCTTTTGCCAGCATGATGCGTCGTCTCGCGGGCGATCGCGATGGCAGCATTCTGATCATGCTGGCGATCGGCCTGCCGACGATCGTGTTTGCAACCGGGTTCGGCATCGATTTCAGCCGCGCCGAGAACGCGCAGACACAGCTCAACGCGATAGCCGACGCTGCCTCGCTGGCGGCAGTCGACCCTTCGATGCTGTATCAGACCGATGCCGTGGCGCAGGCTGCGGCGACCGCGATGTTCAACACCCAGGCCGCCAATGTGCAGGGCGTGACCAATATTCAGGTAAACCCGGTGGTCAGCACCGGCACATCGGGGATTGGCGGCTTGCGCAACGTGACAGTCAGCTACACCGCGCAATCGACCAACCTGTTCGGCGGCATCCTCGGGCTGACATCGCTCGCCATCAGCGGCACCTCGGGCGCATCGGCCTCGCAGCCGCCCAATATCAATTTCTATGTGATGGTCGACAATTCGCCGTCGATGCTGATCCCGTCGACCGCGACCGGAATTACCCAGTTGCAGGCGACGACCTCGACTTCCGACGGCGGCTGCGCGTTCACCTGCCACAACCGCCAGCCGCTGAGCAGTTACAGTTATCAGGTCGTCAAAACCGTATCAGGGCACACCTATTCGGTGTGGATCCCGGATTCGACATACACCTCACCGTCGATGACCGGGTCGCAATCGTACATGCTGGTCAACACTTCGAACGGCAATGTCTATGATCCCGGCGTCAACCAGTTGACCGGCTATGCGGTGTGTTCGGGCACATTGACAATGGCGACAGTCAGCAACGGGTGCAACACCGGCAACACCATCAGCGGCCAATGGGCCGATGGCTACTGGGCGGTCGAAAACTACAGCACGCTTTACCCCGGCAACGACAATATCACGCTGCGCATCGACGATGCTTCGAGCGCGGTGCAGCAATTGGCGCCTTATGCGTATTCAACCTCGCAGACCAACCAGGCGACCTATGCGATCCAGGCGTTTTTCTTCAACAATATCATGAGCGACCCGGGCAATATCTATCCGTCGCTGCCATCGGGCGTGTCGTATATTTCGGGGACGCCGGTGGCGGTCATGACCCCGATGACCACACTGTCCAGCGCCAATTCGCTGACCGTGCCGACGATCCCTGTACCGCGCTGGATCACCTCATCGTGCGTCACTTCGGGCACATGCCCCAACGGACCCGGCGCAATGACCGATTTCCGCAACATGTTTTCGGAAATGAACACGTATATGCCCAACCCGGGCAACGGCTCGGCGAACAGCACCCCGCAGGAAGTGCTGTTCCTGATCACCGACGGCTATGACGACGATCAGGCCCATAACAACCGCAGCTATCTGACCAGCACCGAACTCGCGGAATGTTCCACAATCAAGGCGCGCGGCATCAAGATCGCGATCATTTACACGCAGTATCTCGCCAGTTCGGTTTCAGCGATCTATCCCAGTTATGCCTCGGTACTGACCCCGACCGACAAAGTTGCCGCCGCGCTGCAAAGCTGCGCGTCGACCAATTCGAGCGGAACCCCGCTGTATTACCAGGTATCGCAGAACGAATCGATCACGCCGGCGCTGCAACAGCTGTTCGCCTCGGTCGTGCAGAGCGCGCACCTTACGCAGTAATGGCTTGCGCGGTGGGCCGTTCGAGACCGTGGCCATGCGGCCCGGTCTCGTACCGCCACAACAGCACCACAAATGCCAGCGCGGCCATGCTGATCGCGCCGAAAAACAGCAGCACCGGGTCATAACCCGCCGGGTTGCCCGGCCCGGCACCCGCGCGGTCGGCAAGAAAACCCGCGACAATGTTCGACACGCCGATACCCAGCGCCTGGATCAGCGTGATCAGGCCGAGCGCGGTGCCCAATTGTTCGCGCTGAACCAGCATCGTCGTCGCAGGCCAGATCACCGCCGGCACCAGCGACCAGCTGATCCCCATCAGCACCGTCGAAAGCAGCGGCGGCAGATCGGTCAGCCCCAGCACCGCGAGCGTGATGGGCAGCAGCACGGTGCCGAACACCAGCATCAGCGCGCG
>CAITOD010000632.1 GCA_903893935.1 uncultured Sphingomonadales bacterium | reverse complement strand
GCATGCCGGTCGACCAGCACCGTGCCCTGTCCTTGCCCTGCTCGCGCCAGTTCAAGCACCTGCTGCTCGAGTGCGATGGCGCCGCGCGTGGTCATCATTACGCCGTCGGCATCGGCCAGCAGCAGACCCTTGTCGTGAAGCACGTCCACCCGTGCTTCGATATCGGCAACCTTGATTGGCCCGCCGAGATTGAGACTGGCTTGGATCAGCTCGAACAGGCTGAAACCCGCTTCAGTCTGGCTGATATGGCGCACGCCGGCGGCAACGGCCTGTGCGGCGGCAAACTGTTCGGGCGTCAACGATCCGGCGCGTTCCGGCACCAGGGGATCACGCTCTTGCGGGGACAAGCCCATGGCCTCGACAATCGCATGTCCTTTGGCTGCCACGCCGCGCACCTGCTGGACGATCCGCGTCCACAGCGTATGACCCCGGTCGGCCTGCGCCATCGCTGCTTCCACCAGCGCCTTGGGTTCAAACCCGATCGCGTGTGCCCGCTCGGCCCATGTGGCGCGATCGCTCTCGCGCGTTGAGCCCGCATCCTTGGCGTTGCGCGTGGCCAATGCTGCCAGTTCGCGCTCGGCGCTGCTGCCCGAGCGCCCGGCTGCTTCCAGCGCGGCATCGATTTCGGCGCTGCGGGTCGAGAACGCCAGGATCGCCTCGCGGCTGACGCCCTCGATCTCGAACTGGCCGTGGCGTCCGATTTCAGCAGGGCGCGTGCGATAGCCCAAAGCCTCGACCCGCGCGCGCAGGTCGGCATTGTGGACGGCCGCTATCGTTGCTTGTTGATCGTAGAGCGGATCATTTCTCAGCGCCCGCCATGCGCCATCGGGACGCAAGGTCGCGTTGGCTACGACACTGTGTACATGCAGTTGGGGATCGCGGTTGCGTGACAGGTCATGGGTAAATGTCGCTGCGACCATATGGCCGGTCCGCACCGGCACTTGCGAGCCGGAGGCGGGGTCAAACTTGCGGGCCTCGATCAGGTTGGCTTCGATCCAGCCCAGCGTTGCCTTGACGCTATCCTCCAGCGCGGTGATCAACCGGCGATCATCGCCGACCAGTGCAAGCAAAGACACCGACTTCGGTGCCGAGAACACCAGATCGAGCCCGGCCCGATGTTCGGCGCCCGAGGGTGCCGTGATTTCGGTGCCGTTGGGCAAGTCTCCGGCCAGCACGGCTTCGAATGTGGCGGCAGCGATGCCCAGCATCTCGGCAAAGCGGCAGGCCTGGGTCCACACGGCGCAGACGCGGCCGCGGGCATAGTCGGCATCCATAGTCTTGAGGACATACTGCCGCACGAGCGCCACGGCGGTGGAGGACAGGCCGAAGCCGGGGCGAGCCACTTGCTCGAACAGGCGCAGCAGATCGAACCGGGTGACGTCCACCGGCAGGCCTAGATGGGTGAGGGTCGTGCTCATGCGCGCCCTCCCACCGAAACGGATGGCAGGAAGGCGCGCAAAACGCAGGATTGGGCAGCTTGCGATACCTTCCGCGGGACCCCACGGAAGTATGCCGATTGTTTACATTCGCCATATTTGGCACTATTGGGAGGATAAAGTGAATGGAGCGGGGAAATTTTCGACACAGAATGTCGAAAAATACCGCGGCATTCCACATTTTGCACAAAACAGGACAAAGACATACTATACCTCTATTCGAAGTAT
>CAITOD010000631.1 GCA_903893935.1 uncultured Sphingomonadales bacterium | reverse complement strand
AGGCCCACCGCATTCGGCGATATCATCGCGCTCGTCTCGCTTTACCGGCCGGGTCCGATGGACAACATTCCCCTGTTCGGTCGTCGCAAGAACGGACTCGAAGCGATTGAATATCCGCATGAAAAACTGTCGAGCATTCTGGCGGAAACCTATGGCATCTTCGTCTACCAGGAACAGGTGATGCAGGCGGCGCAAATCCTCGCCGGCTATTCGCTCGGCGATGCCGACTTGCTGCGCCGCGCGATGGGCAAGAAGATCCAGGCCGAAATGGACCAGCAGCGCGAACGGTTTGTCACCGGTTGCAAGGCCAATTCGGATATCGAACCTGCCAAAGCGAACGAACTGTTCGACCTGATCGACAAGTTCGCCGGCTACGGCTTCAACAAGAGCCATGCGGCCGCTTATGCGCTGCTCGCCTATCAGACCGCCTGGCTCAAGACGCATTACCCGCACGAATTCTATGCCGCCTCGATGTGTTTCGACATGCATCAGTCGGAAAAGCTGAACATTTTCGTCGATGACATGCGCCGCAACGGGGTGGCGCTGGCGGGGCCCGATATCAACCGCTCGCAAGCCGAATTCTCGGTCGAACAGACGCAGGAATCCTATGCCGTGCGCTATGCGCTCGCGGGTCTGCGCAATGTCGGCGAAAAGGCGATGGAGGCGATCGTGGCCGAGCGCGAAGCCAATGGCGCGTTCGCTTCGCTCGACGACTTGTTCCGGCGCGTTCCGGCCGGCACGATGAACCGGCGCCAGCTCGAAGCGCTGGCCGCAGGCGGCGCGCTCGACGCGCTCGAGCCCAATCGCGCGCGGCTGATTGCCAATGCCGACCTGCTGATGGCGGCGGCCGACGAAGCCGCGCGCGCGCGTACATCGGGGCAGGGCGGGCTGTTCGGCGGCGACGATCACGCCATCCCCGCGCTGCGGCTGACCGACACCAAACCCTGGACCCGCGCCGAGCAGATGGCGGCCGAACGCGAAAACTTCGGGTTCTATTTCGCCGCGCACCCGGTCGAGGAATACCGCGCGATCGCAAGCGCCAATGGCGCGCGCAGCTACGCGGGGCTGATGGCGAGCGGCGGCAATGCAGCCGGCCGCACGGGTGCGGTGATGGCAGCGATGGTCGAAGCGGTGCAGAAGCGCAAGACCAAGCGCGGCAAGGACTTTGTCATGGCCGATTTCTCCGATCCGAGCGGGCTGTTTTCCGCGTCGTGCTTCGAGGAAAGCCTGGTCGAACCGTTCCAGCAATGGGCGCGCGACGGGACTTGTGTGCTGCTGACAGTCGAACTGGACCGGCCGAGCGCCGATGATGCGCCGCGCATCACCGTGCGCGGGGCGCGGCCGCTGGCCTCGGTCACCAGTGCGGCGCGGATGGTGCTGCAATGCGAGGTGCTGCGGCCCGAAGCGCTCGGCGAACTCGCACTGCTGCTGCCGCGCGCCAACGATGCGCGCGGCGAAGTGCGTGTGCATCTGCGCACCGGGCGCGGGCGCGAACCCTGGGCGATCCTTGGCCACGATTTCCGGCTCGACAGCGACGTGATCGAACGGTTGATTCCGATTGACGGGCTTGCCAATGTTGCGCTTTCTGCGCGTCCGGATCGACATCTGCGACTGGTGGAATAGCGACAAAACAGGGGCAGGGGTGATGCTGGGCGGGATGCAGGAATGGGCGCTGCGCGTGACAGCGCTGATCGATCACGCCGCCCGCGAATATGGCACGCGCGAAATCGTGACGCGCTGGGCCGATGGCAGCGAAACGCGCACCGATTGGGCCGGCGTGCGCCACGATGCGCTGCGCATGACGCAGGCTTTGCGCGCGCTCGGGATCAGGCCGGGCGACCGCGTGGCAACGCTGGCGATGAACCATTACCGCCATCTCGTCTGCTGGTACGGCGCGGTGGGGGCGGGCGCGGTTCTGCACACGATCAACCCGCGGCTGTTCGACGATCAGCT
>CAITOD010000630.1 GCA_903893935.1 uncultured Sphingomonadales bacterium | reverse complement strand
TCGTCGGCAACACCACGCGCGTCAAAGTGGTCAAGAACAAAGTCGCGCCGCCTTTCAAGCAAGTCGAATTCGACATCATGTATGGCGAAGGCATTTCCAAGATCGGCGAAATGCTCGATCTCGGGGTCAAAGCCGGCATTGTCGAAAAATCCGGCGCCTGGTTCAGCTACGATTCAATCCGCATCGGGCAGGGTCGTGAAAACGCCAAGAACTTTCTTCGCAGCAATCCCGAAGTTGGCAACCGGCTCGAAGCTGCCATCCGCAGCCGCACCGAACTGGTCGCCGAAGGCATGATGGCGGGTCCGGACGCGGACGACGAATCGTGACCTTCAGGTGAGCGCCTGCGGCCTTTGACCCGTGCCACCCCCGGCACCGGCCAGAGGCCATGGGCACCCGGGCAGCCAGGCCCCCCACACTGGTTGCCCATGCTCGCCGGAACAAAAACCGGCGCGTTCCCCGGCCGGAACGCGCCGGTTTTCCATTTCAGGCCTGGCGCCGGTGCAGTCAGAAATTCGCGCCCAGATTGAGCGAAAAGCGCGGCGCGCGGCTGTCGGTTTCCAGCCGGGGCTGGTTCACCGGAAAGGCCAGCTCGAGCCCCACCCGCATCGTCTGCGCCAGGCTGATCCGGCTGCCGAACCCTGCCGAAACCAGCGTGCCCGTGCCGAGTGCATTGGTGAGATTGCTCACATAGCCGGCATCGGCAAAGCCGTAGAGCGTTGCCGGCGCTTCAGGGCCGGTGAACCGGTCAGGCACTTTGAGTTGCAGTTCGACCGACCCCAATGCCCCCTCGTCGCCGGTCCGCTCCGAATAGTCGTAGGCCCGGCCGAAATCCGGACCGCCGACGGAAAGTTGCTGCGCGATCGGCAAGGGCGCATCGGCCAACTGGCCGCTGAACGCCAGGCGCGCCGAAACCGGGCCCGCGATCGGTCCCTGCCAGTTGGCCCAGCCGTTGACAAACCGCGCGCCGCCGCCCGCGCCCGGCCGCGACGCAAGCGGATCGCCCGCCAGCGTCAAACCTTGCAGCGCCAGCAAGGATTGCGCGGTCAGCCCGGCGCGCAGGCGCCCGCCGGCAAACGGTGTGCTGGCATTGACGAACAGCCCGAGCAAGGCAGTGCGGTCGCGCCACAAGGTGCTGGTGTCCTGCCACTGATCGAGCGCCTGATATTCGAGGCTGGCACCCGCCCACACGCTCGAGCGGCGGCTGCGCAACAGCGGATGTCTGACTTCCACCGCGACATCGCGAACCAGACCACCAAACCCCTGGCCCGCGAGCGGGCCGCCGGGACGCGTGCGGCTATAGGTGGTCGCGAGCGCCACTTCGCTGCCCGCGTCATCGAATACATAAGCCATACGCGACGACGCAGTGAACAACTGGCCTGGCTGGGTCGGTGTGGTCTGGAGCCCCAGCGACAGCGTGATGCGGTCGTCGCCCAGAATGCCGTTGAGGTCGTATGCCATGGCCAGCCGCATCGGGCCGAGCGAGGCGTTGCCGCGATTGTCCAGACTGGCATGAACTTCTATAGCCGTGTGCCGCACTTCGACGCGCAACACGCCCTTGTCGCCGTCGTGCACATAGCTGACGTTGCCGATTTCGATCCCGGGAAGATCGCCCGCCAGCACAAGCTGGCGTTCGAGTTTCGTCTGGACTGCGGGCTTGCCAAGGAGAGGCGAAAGCACCGCGCGCACTGTCTTGTCGGGGTCGCCGATCAGATCAATGCGATCGATCCGCCCGAGATCGAGCTTTATTCGCAATAGACCCGCGCGGAAGGTCTGCGCCGGAATGGCCGAACGACACAGCACGTAGCCGTGCCGCCGCGCCAGACCCGATATGGCGGCCAGGAGGTTTTGCAGGTCCTGGCGATGCAATGGACGGCCGATGAACGGTGCCACCACGGGCGTATAGACGGCCGGATCGAGCTCGGGTGCGCCTTCCACCAGCACTGCGCCAACGACAAGGCCGTCCGGACCCCCGGCCACGCCCGTGTCCGGGGCAGTGTCGCTCGCTGCGGCGAGCGGTGCGGGCGGGTTGTGGCCGCGCGGTGTGCCGGGTGCATCGCCCGCGCGCCCTGCATTGTATTGGCCGACGCCGTTGTTCAACGGCGATAGCTCGCGTGCCTGTTGCGCCCGGCAAGCCGGACTGACTGAAAGCGCCAATACAAACGCCGTCAAGCAAGTTCGCAACACAGTCATGCGTGATCGGGCCCCAAACCGGTGGGGTTCTGTTAACGCAATATCGTCAACAACCGATTTACACTCTGTCGCTACAATAGCCCCTCTCGGCGTGATGGCTGTTCGTCGATCATCCGGGCCGCGCGAAGCAAGGGTGGGTATCATGCGAAAAATCGCGCCGCTGGTCTGGGCGGCTGCGCTATATTCGGGAACTGCCCACGCGGATGAGGCGACATGGACCGTGTCCGAGGCATCGGCCGGGGTGACGATCGTCCACGCCGGTCGCAGTCTGGTCGCCCAGCGCAATGGCCGGGTCGCGCCCGGCGATATCGTGATTACCGGCACCAATGCGCGTGCGGTGCTGGTGCGCGGCGAAGAATACGCGATGGTGGCGCCCAATTCGCGGCTGGAGATCGCCCGCGCACCGACCCCCGGTGGATTAACCCAGTTGCTCGAAAGTTTCGGCAACGCGATCTACAGCATTCGCAAGGGCGCGACGCCGCATTTCACGGTGCAGACGCCGTATCTGGCCGCCGTCGTCAAAGGTACCACGTTCAGCGTAACGGTCGACGCCACTGGTGCGTCGGTGCAAGTTGTTGAAGGCGCGGTCGAAGTCGCAACCCGCGATGGCGGCGCGCGGTTCGTCGCGCATCCGGGCGATATCGCCAGCATCGCGGTTTCGAAGCCCGGCGCACTGACAATCCAGGGCAATCACAACCAGGTCATCAACTCGACCGGTCCGGCAGCTGGTCAGACAGCGCCCGCGGCGACCGTGGCCAAGCCTTCTGCGACAGCGGCTGCGACCGTGACGACCACTCCGGCTCCCGTCACAACCCCCAACGACGGTGGTTTGACCGACACGAGCGCCGCGAGCGACAATTCTGCAAAGAGCGCCACAAACACTAACGGCTCGGCCAGCGATACGTCGACCAAAAGCAGCACGTCGGACACCGCAGCAAACGCCGACAGCCCGGCGACTAGCAGCACATCCACCAGCGATACGTCGACCAAAAGCAGCACGTCGGACACCG
>CAITOD010000629.1 GCA_903893935.1 uncultured Sphingomonadales bacterium | reverse complement strand
GGCGTCGAGGCCGAAGCAGTGCTGCGCCCGATCCGTCCGTTCGCGGTCAATATCTCGGCCAGCTATCTGCACACCGAGGTTTCGGATAACGAATATTTCGCCAATCCTCGCGACTTTGGTGGCGGTCGCTCTGACGCGGTCATCATCAAGGACCTCACCAACGCATCGAACTGTGCGGTCGCACCCAATACGCCGGGCAACGCGGCCGGGGCCAATGCATTCGTCGATACCGCCAACAATCTGATCAACGCTGGCGCATTCGCGCCGTCGGCCGCCAACAATTATCAGGGCGTCGCTGGGGGAGCAGGCTTGCAGAATACGACAAGCTTCCCGGCTAACGGCGGGATTGCTTCGACCGGCGCTTATTCGGTTTGCGCCGTGTTGCAGGGTGTCGCGGCCGCAGACGGGCTGGCGTTCGATCCGAAAGGCATTTCGGTCTATACCTCAGGCATTCCGGTCAATCTCAAGGGCAACCAGCTGCCGGGCGCGCCCAACTACAAGATCTCGATCGGGGCGCAGTACGAAATCCCGCTCGATCGCCTGATGCTGACCCCGCGCGTCGATGTGCACTACACCGGCGAATCGACGGGGAGTGTTTTCAATGGCGAAGTCAATGCGATACCCTCGTATATTCAGGTCAATGCGCAAGTTCAGCTCGATGGCCCCGATCACAAATGGTATTTGCGCGCCTTCGTTGAAAACCTGACCAACAGCAATTCGGTCACCGGCGAATATGTCACCGATCAGTCGTCGGGGTTGTTCACCAATATCTTCACGCTCGATCCGCGCCGCTACGGCATCGCGGCCGGGGTGAAGTTTTAAGAGCTGCTTTTTGGGGCGCCGGTTCCGCACCGGAACCGGTCAGAGGGAGCGCCGGAGGGCATACAGCATCGTGCAAAAACGATGCGTTAACAAAAACCGGGAGGCTCCTGCGTGATTTTCTGAATCACGCGGGCGCCTCCTGCCCTCCGGCGTTTTCACTCATCCGCGCCCGGCGTAGCCGTCCTGCCAATCGAGCACGGTCAGATAATTGCGCAACCGGTTGGCTTCGAGCCTGGCGAGGAGCGCGTTGTCGTGAAACGGCATCACCGCTTCGGCCACCGCATTGGCCCAAGGCGCTTCGGCATCGAACAGCACACCCAGCCCGAACACCGCCGGGATATGCGCGTAGAGCAGCCGGCGGCTGCCGGCTTCGGCAATCCGGCAGAAGTCTTCGATTGCGGTCAGCACACCGTTGCGCGGACCACCGGCATGCAGCGCGCAAGCAAACTGGCCCATCCCGCGAAAGCCGCGGTTGACCTGGGCGTCCGGGCTGTCGAGCAGAACGCCGACCTCATAACTGTAGGGCTGTCGAAATTCGGCCGGAATCCGCTCGGGCGCATAATAGAGATCACGTCGCGACCACGGCCAGCCGACATCGTGCAGCACGGCCAGCAGTGGTCGTTCGTCGCGCTGGCACACCGCATCGGCCAGGCCCAGTTCCTCGAAAACCGTATAATAATTGTGATCACCGTCGATCAGCCAGGCATCGATCCCGGCAAGATCGCCGATCACCTCGAGGCTGGGCGCGGCAACGTGCCGGATGTGCGGCTGCGTTGCAGCCCAGGCGCCGAACCCGGGCGCCGGCGCGGGATCGATCGCAACCAGATTGCCACCCCGGCGCGCGCAATAGTCGCCCAGCAGTGCGGTCATGCCGCCGTGCTCGGCGCCGATTTCGACCAGCGACTGCGCCCCGGCAAGCTCGAGCAGCTGCACGATCAGTTCGCCGAATTCGGCCATCGAATGGATGAGAAGTTCGCTCATGCTGTCCGTTTCTGCCTGCACCGCTGACGTGACAGCTAAACGGTCATGGTTGGCGAACCGCTGCTGAACCCATACGCAGTGTTGCGCAGAGTTTATACCGTGGCGCGGCGCACCACATCGCGATAGCCGCGCGATATCGCATCGAACCCGTCATAAAACCCGCGCGCGCGCAGCAGCCGGTGCATGCGTGCGAGCCGGTAAGGCGGCACGCCGCCGGCGAGATGGTGCTCCAGGTGCCAATTGACGTGGTTGGGTGCGATCAGCAGCCGTTCCCACCAGCTGACCAGCGTGGTGGCGGTGTTGAGCCGGGGATCGAGTTGGCTGCGATCGAGCGCGACGCCGTGTTCGCCGATCTGGCGCAGCCGCATGACCGCCGGATAGACGAACAGCCACGCCGCCCACCACAGGCCATAGGCCCACCATGCGCCCAGTGCTGCCAGTCCACCCGCCAGCGCGCAATGAAACGCAACCCACGGCCAGTTCTGCGCCAGCCGGAAGCGTGCCAGCATCATGCGCAGATCGCGCAAGCCGGTCTGCCCCGACACGTCGCGCCACAGCTTGCGCCGCAGCGACGCGCGCGTGACGGGATAGGCGGCAACAAAGCCGATGTCGGGATCTTTGGGCGTGCCCGCATGGCGGTGGTGCGCCAGATGATACGTGCGATAGGCGGGCAGCGAGATATTCATCGGATGCCCGGCCAGCCATTGCCCGACCGTTTCGTTCATCCGCGTGCCCGAAAACAGCGCATGATGCGCGCAATCGTGCACCAGAATGCCAAGACCCAGCTGCCGCCCGCCGATCACCAGCACGGCGACAACAATCGTGAGCGGATTGGGCCAGGCGATGGCCAGCGCAAATGCCCCGGCAATCAACCCCCAGTTCACCGCAAACGCCCACCACGCGCGCGCGTCAGACCGGCGGTTGAGCGCCACCAGTTCGTCGCGGGTGAGGAAGTCGGACACCGTCATCATGCTCTCCGTCGCCCGCCAGAGAACACCAGCCGGCGCAAAAAGTCAAAACGCAAGCCGATCTGACGGTCGGATCAGACGATGCAGCGCGCCGCGATCACCACATGATAGGGCAGGCCGGGCGCTTCGCGATTGATCCAGTTTTTGACAATCACGTAATTGCCATGCGCGCAAGTTCGCTCGATCGTGACGGTCGCTTGCTTCATGGCGTCATCGGGCTGCCATCCATCGGCGCTCACCCGGAAAATGTCGGCCGGCGCTTTCGGCCCGGCCGCCGCCGAGCCCGGCATCGCGCCAACGGCCAGTGCGACCAGCAAGGCGCGCGCGATGTTCGCGTTGGTCATGCTCCACCTCGCCATACCAAAGAACCGGCGACCCCCGATCCGCTCGGGTCGCGCTGCGCGCCACCGGGACTCGACCCAGTCAAGCCTCTCGTATGCGGCCGCGATCGTCACCATAGCGTGGACGGGTGTGGTAAACATGCGGTTGGGGAAGGGGCCGGTCGCGCATTCGGGTCCCGCACGACGCCTTGCATAGTGCCTGCGGCATGCGTATCGCGCAGCCCGGCGCCGAAGCCGGGGGGTAACCGAGGTCAAGCCGGATGGCACAGTCGTCAGAACCCTATATCGCTCCCGAACTTGGCCCCACGCTCGCCCCCACGCTCGCCGCCGCGCAGGCTGCCGAAGCGCGCGGCGAAAGCGTCGCGGCGCAAAGAGGCTATGTCGAAGTGCTGCTGGCGCAGGCAGACCACACCCTCGCGCGCCAGCGCCTCGCCGCGCTCGATGCCGCGATGACGCGCACCTACCAGGCGCTGACCCCGCCGCACGCGCCGCTCAGCCAGATGTTTGCGATCTACCAGGCCGGGCGCTTGCCAGAGGCGCAAGAAGCCGCAATGGCCCTGCTGGCGAACTATCCGCAAAGCCATTTCCTGCATTGCCTGATCGGCATTATCCAGAGCCGCACCGGCCGCACGGAAGCCGCACTGGCCTCGTTTCATGCAGCACTCGCAATCAAGCCCGATTATGCCGAGGCGCATTTCAATCTGGCTTGCGCTTACGAAGACTTTGGCCGGCAGGAAGAAGCGCTGGGCTTTTATCTGCGCGCGCTGGCGCTGGTGCCCGACAATCCCGATTGGCTGAAACAGCTGGGCAGTCTCTATGCCTTGCGCGGCTATCACCGCGACGCAATTGCGCTTTGCCAACGCGCGCTGGCGCTCAAGCCCGATCTGGCCGAGGCACAGGCGCTGCTGCTGAGCCAGATGCTGCACATTGCCGACTGGCGCGCGCAAGGCGAACTGGCGACCGTGTGCGCGCGGCTGTCGGCGCATCCGGCGCCGGTCACCCCTTTCGTGTTTCTGCCGATGACCGATGATGCGGAAGTCCAGCTGCGGTTTTCGCGCAAATGGGCTGCTGAAATCAGCACGCCGGGCGCGGGCCCGCTGCCGGCGCAGCCGCGGGCGCGCGGGGGGCCTTTGCGGATCGGCTATTTCAGCGCCGATTTCCGCGATCACGCGACAATGCATCTGATGGCCGGCCTGTTGCGCGAACACGATCGCACGCGCTTCGAAGTCCACGCCTATAGCTATGGCAGCCAGGCGGCAGACGACCGCGCGCGCACGAGCGTTGCGCATTTTTTCGACGTATCGCGCGACTCGTCGCGCGATATTGCCGATCTCGCGCGGTCGCATGCGCTCGACATCGCGATCGATCTCAAGGGCTATACCACGTTCGGGCGCACCGATCTGTTCCAGTATCGGCCGGCGCCGGTGCAGATCGGCTATCTGGGCTATCCCGGCTCGTCAGGCGCCGGTTTCATCGATTACCTCGTCGCAGATCGCGTGGTGATCCCCGCCGATCAGCGCGGCGCC
>CAITOD010000628.1 GCA_903893935.1 uncultured Sphingomonadales bacterium | reverse complement strand
GGTGCCGTCGGCAAGTTCTGCCGACCACACGCCCAAACCGTCGTGGCGCAGCCCGGAAATGCGGTCGCGGCGCACGATCGTCGACCGGTGCAGGCGGATGAAACGCGCCGGATCGAGCCGGTCTTCCAGGCTCTGGATGGTGTGCAGCATCAGATAGGACCGCGCGCCGACATGGAGCCGGACATAGTCGCGTTCGGCGTCGATCCGTTCGATGTCGCCCGCCGCCAGCCGGATCAGTTCGCTGCGGTGGGGCACCCAGAATTCCTCGATCCATGCACCCTGTGCCGTGCCATCGGCGCTGACCGGTGCCGTGCGGCGCGCGAGCGCGCGTTCCACCGCGCGCGCCAGCCGCTCGCCGGCAATCGGCTTGAGCACATAATCGACCGCATCGCAATCGAACGCCTCGACCGCGAACTGGTCGTGCGCGGTGATGAAAATCACCGCCGGGCAAGCTCCTCGCGTCGCCAATTGTCTGGCAACCGACAGCCCGTCGGCTTCGGGCATTGTCATGTCGAGCAGCAGCAGATCGGGCGCAAGCGCCTCGACCAGTCGCAGCGCCTGTGCTCCGTCGCTGGCGGTGCCCACGACGTGCAGCGCGGGGATGCGCGCGGCGAGGATCTGCAGGCGTTCGATCGCCAGCGGTTCGTCATCGACAATCAGCGTGCGGAGCGGGGCATGGTCAGTCATCGGGACGCGCGACCTTCATCGGGGTAGACACAAGTTTGCAGCGGCAGTGTCAGCATTGTCGCATAGCCGCCTTCGGGGCGCGGCCCGCTGGCGAGCGCCGCTTCGGCGCCATAGCGCGCGGCCAGCCGGCTGCGTACATTGGCAAGGCCGATGCCGGTGCCGCTTTCGTGCCCGGTCTTGCCCGGTCCGTCATCGGCGACCACCAGCAACAATTGCCCGGCTTCGGCGCGCGCGCTGATCGTGATGGTTACCGCGCGATTGGTTGCCGCGACCGCATATTTGATCGAATTTTCGACCAGCGGCTGCAGGATCATCCCCGGCACCGGCGCCTGCGCCAGCGCATCGGGCACGCGGAACACGGTTTTCAGCCGGTCGGGAAAGCGCACCGCCTCGATTTCGAGATAGTGCCGTTGCAGCGCGATCTCGTCGGCCAGCGGCACTTCGGCGCTCGGATCGGCGGCCAGGCTGTGCCGGTAAAAGCTCGCCATCGTCTGGATCATCTGCTCGGCGGCTGCCGCGCGCCCCGTCATCACCAGCGCAGACAGCGAATTGAGCGTGTTGAACAGGAAATGCGGATTGACCTGATAGCGCAATGACCGCAGCTCGGCGGCTTTGGCGGCGCGGCGGTATTCGCCCTCACGGCGTTCGGCGGCGCGCACCATTTCCGCATTGCCCAGCGCCAGATAAAGCGCGGCCCAGGCGATCAGCAGGAAATAGCGGCCGAGCGCCACATCGGTGAGTTGATGCCACAGCTCTTCGGGTTTGGCGGGGGACGCGATGGGCGCGCCCGGTGAACTGTTGACCGGATTGTCCTCGTCGATGTCGATCAGCACTGTGCCCGACGCATCGTGTCGCACGCGTACTTGCGCGCGCGGAGCCCCGGGCTGGTTCGCCTGACGCGCGGCCAGTCGCGCATCGACCGGGGCAAAGGCCTGCTGGTTGATCGCCGCCAGCCCGAGCGCTGCGGGCAGCATGATCACCAGCGCGGCGGTCAGCCGGATCGAGGTGGCCCGCCCGTCGAACTTGCGCAGCAGCGGCCAGGCGAGCATCGTCACCACGATCCCGGCCAATGTCACCAGCGCGCGGCGCCACAGCAAGTCGCCGAATTCGCCGATTTCGACCAGCAGCGAGCGCAGCGTGACCAGCACGAAATAGCACAGCCACAGCGCCGCGGCCGAAGCCAGCACTTGCTTCGCCGGCACATGCGGCACGTCGCTCATAATATCCTCCCCGGAACGGGGACGGGGACCGCCCGCCAGGGCGGTGGAGGGGTATCGCCTTGGGCACGTCCCCGATGGCGTTGCGCCGGGCCGATAGCCCCCTCCACCATGCTTCGCATGGTCCCCCCTCCCCGTGCCGGGGAGGATCAGATGTCTTTGCGGTGGAGTTCGAGCAGTTCGGGGGGCAGGCGCAG
>CAITOD010000627.1 GCA_903893935.1 uncultured Sphingomonadales bacterium | reverse complement strand
TCTGCCCGCGATCCTTGATATTGATCAGCTTTTCAAACCGGCCGGCAGCGGGTTCGCCATCATCGACCATTTCGGGCATTGCGTCGGGCGCCACTTCGGCGAGCACGATTTTCAGTTTTTCGACTTCTTCCAGCCCGCGCTTTTCGGCAAGCCGCGTGCGCGCGCGGTCGAGCGCATCGGCGAGCCGGTCCTGGTCGACCGGCTTTAGCAGATAATCGACCGCATTGGCTTCGAACGCTTTCAGCGCATGTTCGGAATAGGCGGTGACGAACACGAACAGTGGCGGATCGATTTCCATCACGCCTTTGACCACGCTGAACCCGTCGAAACCGGGCATCTGGATGTCGAGAAACACCAGATCGGGCTTTTCGGTCTTGATCTTGCGGATCGCTTCACGCCCGTTGACGCACGTATCGATCACTTCGACATCGGGAAACGCGGCGAGCCGCAGTTGCAGGCCCTGGATGGCCAGTTTTTCGTCGTCGACCAGAATGGTGCGGATGGTCATGGCGTTTCCTTGGGTACTCGGGGGGTATCGGGCTGGGGCGTTTAGTGTGCAGACACCGAGTTTAGCGCAGGATGAACGGGGCGGGCGGGCGCGGGTGGTGCTTCGCGCGCTTCGAACGGCAATTCGATGGTCACCACCAGCCCGCCTTCGCTGCCGCTGGCGATATCGAAGCGCTGCGCATCGCCATAGGCTTGCGCCAGGCGGTCGCGGATATTGGCAAGGCCAACCCCGGTCGACATCATGCCCGGTCGCTGCTGGTCGTGGCTGGCGCCGAACAAATCGGCGGGGTCGGTGCCCGGCTCCAGCCCGGGGCCGGTGTCGGACACGACAATACGCAAAGTGCCGCCGATGACATCGGCATGGACGGTGATTTCGGCGCCTTCCTCAAGCGGGCTCACCGCGTATTTGATCGCGTTTTCCACCAGCGGCTGGAGCAGCAGCGAGGGCATCAGCGCGCGCATCGCCGGCTCTTCGATATCGAAGCGGGTGCGCAGCCGGTCTTCGAACCGCATGCGCTCGATATCGAGATAGAGCTTGAGCGTCTCGACTTCCTGCGCGACGGTCACTTGCCCGGTCGGCTCGTTGATCAGCGTATAGCGCAGGAACGCCGAGAGCCGCGACAGCATGGCATTGGCGGGCTCGGTCTGTTTGAGCAGCACCAGCGTCGAGATCGAATTCAGCGTGTTGAACAGGAAATGCGGGTTGAGCTGATAGCGCAGCATGGCGAGCTGCGCGCTGGTCGCCTGGTTTTCGAGATGGAGCAACTGGTCGTTCTGCTCTTCGACCTGGATATAGAAATTGATCGCGTAATAGAGTGCGGACCACGCGCCGAGCAGCGTCAGATCGAGATAGAACACGCCGAGAAACAGCTGCGCAAAGCTCGACTGGGCTTCGGTGCGATAGAGGCTGACCACCCACGAATCGATAAAGGCATAGAGCCCGACCGCGATCGCCAGCACCACTGCGGTCACCCCCCAGGTGACCAGCGCGCGGCGGTTGATCAGCGCGCGGTAAATCACCGACAGGATCAGCGAGATCGAAAACCCGGTGATCGTGGCAATGATGACGATGATCAGAAACGACCACGGCACTGCGTTGGCAATGCTCGACATCGCGCGCAGCAACATCGCCCCGCCCCAGCCGAGGAATTGCAGACGCCAGAATGCGCGGTTCTTGTTGCCGAAGAACGGCGTCGGGGGAAGCGGCAGCATCGCCATGGTGGCGAACTTAGCCTTTCAGAAGCCTTGCGCCAATCCCATCGGCAAACGCGGGTCGATCGCGCCGAACAAGTGCGCAGGCGCGATCGATACACCTTCGTCGTCGGCGGGCGGCGGCGTCGCCCCGGCGATGCGCGGGCCGCCCACCACGATCGCGGCGATGTGGTTGCCGTGGCGGCGTTCGACCAGTTTCTGCCCGCGCGCGGTCAGGATCGCCAAAGTGTCGGCCGACAGGCCATAGCGTTCGTAATAGGTCACATCGGGCAGCCATTGCTGATGGATGCGCGGCGCTTCGATTGCTTCGGTCAGCGTCATGCCATGGTCGATCAGGTTGAGCATGACTTGCAGCACCCCGGTCGGGATGCGGCTGCCGCCCGGCGTGCCGATCACCAGCGCCAGTTGCCCGTCGTGCGTGACGATCGTCGGGCTCATCGACGACAAGGGCCGCTTGCCCGGTGCAATCGCGTTGTTGGCGCCTTCGACCAGCCCGTAAATGTTCGAGGCGCCGGGTTTGGCCGAAAAATCGTCCATTTCATCGTTCATCAAAATGCCCGTGCCCGGCGCGGTGACATGCGCGCCGAACCAGTCGTTGAGCGTATACGTCACCGCAACCGCGTTGCCTGCGGCATCGACGATCGAATAATGCGTGGTGTTGTGGCCCTCGTGCGCTTCGGTCACGCCGCCCAGCGACAGGCTGGGCGTGGCTTTGTCCATCGCGATGCGGTTGCGCAGGGCGGTCGTCGCAGCGGGCGCAATCAGGCTTGCGGTATCGACATGCACGAAATCGGGGTCGCCCAGCATGACATTGCGATCGTGATAGGCGCGGCGCAGCGCCTCGATCAGCACGTGGGTCGCATCCGCCGAATGAAAGCCCCATTGCGCCAGGGGATAACCCGATAGAATGCCCAGCGTCTCGCAGATCACCAGCCCGCCCGAACTCGGCGGCGGGGCGGAAATCACATGGTAGCCGCGATAATCGCATTCGAGCGGCTTGAGCGGGCGGACTTTGTAGCCGGCAAAGTCTGCGGGCGCGAAAATGGCGCCATTCACGCGGCTGGCGCTGACCATCGCCGCCCCGATCGGGCCGTTGTAAAACGCGGGCGCCCCGCCATCGGCGATCAGCCGCAAGGATTTGGCAAGGTCGGCCTGCACCAGCCGGTCGCCCTGGTGCCAGGGCCGGCCGGCGTGCACAAAGATCGCCGCACTGGCGGGGTCCTTGCCCAGTTCGTCGGCGGCTTCATCGAGCATTTCGGCATCGCCGCGGTCGAGCACAAAGCCTTCGCCCGCGAGCCGTATCGCCGGCGCCATCAATTCGGCACGCGGCCGGCTGCCCCACGTTTCGCGCGCGTATTCAAGGCCTGCGACCGTGCCAGGAATCCCCGCCGCCAGCCAGCCGCGCGCCGATTTGCCGGGGATCACTTCGTGCCGGGCATCGAGATACATGTCGGCGCGCGCCGCACCCGGCGCGGTTTCGCGAAAATCGAGGAAATGCGTGGTGCCATCGGCCAGCCGCACGGTCATGAACCCGCCGCCGCCGAGATTGCCCGCTTCGGGGAAGGTGACAGCCAGCGCATAGCCCACCGCGACCGCCGCATCGATGGCATTGCCACCCTGGCGCAGCACATCGAGCCCGGCCGCCGTCGCCAGCCGGTGCGCGCTGACCACCATCGCATGATCGGAAGCGACCGGTTCGGGCGAGGCGGCCTGGGCCGGCGGCGCCAGCACCAGCGCGCCCGCCGCAATCAACCCGTGTGCCCACTTGCCTGTCAAACCCATGCGCCCTGACCCTTGCTAGTCCGATTGGCGACAAGGACTAGCAGGCATACGCCCACGGGCAAGTGGCGCTAGCCGTCGAGCGATTTGTCCGAAGCATCGGCAAGGCCGCGGGTCCAATAGCCCGAGGCTTTGATCCATTCGCGCGGATGACCAAGCGTGTCCTGCACATGGGCGCGCAGCGCTTTGGCCACACCGGTTTCAGCCGCAATCCACACAAAGCCTTCGCCGCCCGGCAAAGTGAGCTTTGCCAGCGCATCGAGCAGCAGGCTGGCATCGTCGGCGCCGGTTCCGGCGCGGTGCACCCAATGCCCGGTCCACGCCGCGCGCGCGGCAAAGTGCTGCTCGTCGGCGGCGCCATTCACCACGCCGAGCGTGATCACCGGCACGCCGGCGCGCAATTCCTCGACCCGGCGGCCGATCGCGGGCAGCGCGGATTCATCGCCGATCAGCAGATACCAGTCGAAATCATCGGGAACCACGGCCGATCCGCGCGGACCGCCGATGTCGAGCGTATCGCCGATCTGCGCCTTGCGCGCCCATTGCGTCGCGGGCCCGGCCTCGTGCAGCGCGAAATCGATTGTCAAAGTGCCTTGCGCGGTGTCGAACCGGCGCGGGGTGAAATCGCGCATCACGGTTTCGCCGCTATCGCTCGCAAAAAACAGCTTGATATGATCGTCGGCTGCGGCGCTCACAAAATCGTGGAGTTCAGGTGCGGTAAACACCAGCCGGCGCATATGTTCGCCCAGCGCCTCGATTGCGGCAAGCGTCAGCGTGCGGCGACGCGTGTCGTGGCGCATACGGGTAATCTGGTGACGGGACATTGCGGTTCCTTGGTTTGGCGGCGCGCCGCCCGATTCGTTTCAATGCATCTAAGATATATCGGAATGAAGATTTGACAAGTGCTAAAGATATATCTTCGCCGGTGTCCCAGAGGCAGCGGCGCGGAGGGGTCAAAGCTCCCGGCTGTCCAAAAAAATCTGAATGGTATAGTCAACTTGCGGTAAAAATTGGCAAATATCGCAAATCAGGACTTGTGTTATATTATAACATCCCTATTTGCTCAGCGGAGCGACCGGCTGCCGTCTGGAAAAAATTGTACCGCATGAACATTGTCCAACGCCATCTGCTTGCAGGGTCTGCACTCGCCACGCTCGCGCTGGTAGCGATCCCTTCGGCGCATGCCGATGAGGCTCCGGCGGCCGACGCGCCCGCAACGCCCTCGCAGATCGTGGTTACCGCGCGCCGGCTTGATACCGCGCGCGAGAGCATCAAGCCCAGCCTTGGTGCGTCGACGTATACGCTCGGCGAACAGGCGATCCAGAACTTGCCCGGCGGCGACAACCAGCCGATCCAGGACATCATCCTGCAAATGCCCGGGGTCAGTCAGGACCAGTTCGGCCAGTTTCACGTGCGTGATGAACACAATGGCGTTCAGTACCGGCTGAACGGTGTGATCATCCCCGAGAGCATCGCGGTGTTCGGCCAGATCCTCAGCCCCCGGCTGATCCAGCGGATCGATCTGGTGACCGGCACGCTGCCCGCGCAATATGGCCTGCGCACTGCCGGCATTCTCGACATCACGACGAAATCGGGGCTGAAGGATGCCACCACGGTCAGCCTCTACGGCGGCAGCCACGAAACGATCGAGCCCAGTGTGCAGGTTTCGGGCAGCTCGGGCACGACGACGTGGTTCGTGTCGGGCGATTTCAAGCACAGCAATCTGGGCATCGACAATGTCAACGGGGATCGCAGCGCGGTCCACGACCGCACCAACCAGGTCAACGGGTTCGGCTATCTCGATCATATCCTGGGTGAAAGCGACCGTCTGGCGCTGACCGGCGGCTATGCCAACCAGCATTTCCAGATCCCCAACCCGGTCGGGCTGACCGGCATGCAGATCGATGCCAGCGGCAACCCGGTTGCAATCGACGGCATGACGCAGTTTCCCAGCGCCCCGCTCAACGAAACGCAATTGCAGACGTTCGGGTTTGGCGCGCTGAGCTGGCTGCACAGCGCAGGTCCTTTCTCCAGCCAGGTCTCGGTGTTCAGCCGCGTCGCCACGCTCGATTATCGCCCCGACATGGTCGGCGAATTGCTGTTCAACGGGCTGGCGCAGGCCGCCACCAAGCGCGATCTGTCGTTCGGGGTGCAGCTCGACAGCGCCTACAAACTGGGTTCGTTCCATACGGTGCGCTTCGGCGGGCTGTTCGAAGATGACCGTTCGCGCAGCTACACGCAAACCGCTGCGTTCCAGGTCGATCCGGACGGGCTGATCGATGGCCCACCCGAAGTGCTGCCTTTCAACACCGATGTCGGCCAGCGCACCGCCAGCGTCTATCTGCAGGACGAATGGCATCTCGTGCCGCACGTGGTGCTCAATTACGGCGCGCGGTTCGATGAAAACGACGGTGTGCGCAACGAACGCCAGCTGTCGCCGCGCGTCAATCTGGTGTGGACCCCGCCGGGGGGCTTCACCTGGCACGCCGGCTTTGCGCGCTATTTCTCGCCCGCACCGTTCGAACTGGTGGCGAGCGCCAATCTTGCGCAAGTGGCCGGCACCACCGCCGCGCCGCCAGTGGGCCGGGATGATCCGGCTTATGCCCAGCGCGAAAGTTATTGGGACGCGGGCTTCGAGCAGAAGCTTGCGGGCGGGTGGACGATCGGGCTCGATGGCTATTACCGCCGGCTGACGCATCTGGTCGATGAAGGCCAGTTCGGCGCGCCAATCATCCTCACCCCGTTCAACTATGCGCGCGGGCGGATTTTCGGCAGCGAACTGAGCGTGCAATATGCCCGTGGCGGCCTGACCGCTTATGGCAATCTTGCTTATGCCAAAGCGCAGGGCACGCAGATCGACAGCAACCAGTACAATTTCAGCCCGTCAGACCTTGCCTATATCGCCACGCACTGGATCTATCTCGATCACAACCAGACCTGGACCGGTTCGGCCGGCGCGTCGTATCACTGGGCCACCGGGCCGCTCGACGGATCGCGTGTGAGCGTGGACATGGTCATGGGATCGGGCTTGCGCGAGGCCGCACCGCCGCCGGCGGGGAGCGCGTATACCGACACCCCCAATGGCGCGGCGCTCCCGTATTACGCGACATTCAATCTCTCGATCGGCCACAAATTCGCGGCATCGGGCATCGACGTGCACATCGACGTGCAGAACCTGTTCGACAAGATCTATGAAATCCGCAACGGCACCGGCGTCGGTGTGGGCGCGCCATCCTTCGGCCCCCGCCGCGGCTTCTTCATCGGCTTCAGCAAAACGCTCTAATCCGTTCCCTGTTACACCCCCGTTCGTGCTGAGCTTGTCGAAGCAGGCGCGCTAACATTGCCTCGCGCGCCTGCTTAGCTTCGCTGGCCTTCGGCTCGACAAGCTCAGCACGAACGGAGCCAGGCAGGTCAGTCAATCCGCGCGCCTTGCCGCCGCAATTCGGCCTGCACCGCGCCCAAATCGACCGCGTGGAAATCGCGCCCCTGGCGGATCGACACCGCCGCTGCCACACCCGCGCCCTGGCCCGAGACCGCGCACGCCATCATGTTGCGCACTGCCGCATGGCTCACTTTGTCGCCGCCGATCGAACGCCCGGCCAAGATCAGGTTGCGCGGGCCATGTTTGGGCAAAAGGCTGCGATAGGGAATGTGGAAATAGCGCCCGGTGGTGGGGATGATCAGCAGGCCATAGCCATCGATGAATTCGGGGAAAATGCCGATCGAATCGTCGAACCGTCCTTCACCGCGCACATCACCATCGACCAGATTGTACAGCGCGTCGATCTTGCGCGTGTCGCGAATGCCCAGCGTCATGCCGAAATTGCGCAATTTGGCGTTTTCGCACCCCGGCATGAAGCCGCGCAGCGCGGCAATCGCTGCCATCGCCTGCGCGCGGCCCTCGATTTCGCCGCTGGTCAGGTCATCGGGATCGGTGCCGTCGCGCGTCATGTGCACGAGGTTGAGATAAGTCAGATCGCCCTGATCGGAAACGGTGCCCCAGGTGCCGGCGATCGTCTTCAGGCTGTCGGGCAGAATGCCGGCTTTGTGCGCGGCCTGGAACGGCTTGCGCAGGAACGGCGAAAACAGCGTGTCTTCCTTGCCCGAAGTGGTCACGCTCCATTCGCCGTCCCGGGCCCAATCGGCATATGTCTGCGGGTCGGCCCGGACCGCGTCGATGAACCGCGTCTTGTCGACCCCCGACATCGAAAACATCACCGACACGCTCATCATCTCGTCGCGCG
>CAITOD010000626.1 GCA_903893935.1 uncultured Sphingomonadales bacterium | reverse complement strand
GTTCACGCTGGTGCCGATCAGCTTTCAGGGCGTGCTCGGGCTCGACGGCATGCTGTCGCCCGATATCGCCAACAACATGGGCGTGGGCAAAGCCATGTCCGGAATGATCAAGGCCGGGCCGGTGGCGGGCAACGTGATCGTGGTGATGATGATCCTCGCGCTCCTGCTCGCGATCATCATGTCGATGGCGGGATCGTCGCGCACGCTTTACCAGGCTTCGGCCGATGGCTGGCTGCCCAGGTATCTGAGCCGGGTAAACCACGCCGGTGCGCCGACTGCGGCGATGTGGACCGATCTCGGGTTCAACCTGATCCTGCTGTCGATGTCGGACTATGTGTTCGTGCTCGGCGTGTCGAACGTCTGCTATATCCTGTTCAACTTCCTCAATCTCAATGCGGCGTGGATCCACCGCATGGATCGCCCCGGCTGGGAGCGGCCCTATCGCGCGCCCACCGTTCTGCTCGCGGCGGGCACCGTGCTGTCGTTCGTCAATCTGGCGCTGATGGGGGTGGGGGCCGACATGCTGGGCAAAGGCACGCTGGTCACCGGGCTGGTCTGCGTCGCGCTGATCCTGCCGGTGTTCGCCTGGCGGCACTACGTGGTCGACAAAGGCCGCTTCCCCGAAGACATGGTCGACGATCTGCACTTGCGCCCAGAACCCGGCGTGCGCACCGGTGCCGGCTATTGGCCCCATCTGACAGTCGTAGCGGGCGCGGGCGTGGTGGTGGTCAGCCACTGGCTCGCCGTGCTGCCCTGACCGCGGCGGCGTTACAAAGTCGTTAACGATTTGATGCCGGGAAAGCACCCGGTCGTGCTAATGCTGCGGGCATCGCGCGACTTCGGACACCCAGGCCTTGCGCGACTGAGGGATGCGACGCGCCCCCGCTTGCTGCAGGAGCGCGCACCATGTGCCTCACCCCGATTCATGCTACCGATTTGACCGCCCCCCGCCCCGCCGCCGCTTTGCCGAAAGGAAAGCTCTGAGACGTTTCGTCATGGGGCCAGCTGCGGGTCGCATTCATCGGCAACGCCCTGCCCCGGCGCTGCGGCATTGCGACGTTCACCACCGATCTTGAACTTGCCGTGCGCCACCTCGACAGCGTGGCACAGACCGCGATTGTCGCCATGTGCGATCCCGGCGCGCAATACGCCTATGGTCCGCACGTGTGCTGGACAATCGAGCAGGAAGATGCGCCGGGCTATCGCGCGGCGGCGGCCTATATCAATGCGCAAGGCTTCGATGTCGTGTGCCTGCAGCACGAATTCGGCATTTTCGGCGGCGCAGCGGGCGAACTGATCCTCGATCTGATCGCCGCAATACGCGTGCCGCTGGTGACCACGCTGCATACCGTGCTCGATCGCCCCAGCCCGGCCCAGCGCCGGGTGATCGAGGCCATTCTCGATGCATCGGCGCAAGTCGTGGTGATGGCGCGCAAGGGCCGCGCAATCCTGATCGATACTTATGGTGCCGATCCCGACAAGATCGTGGTTATCGCGCACGGTATTCCCGACATGCCGCTGGTCACCCCCGATCGCGCCAAGGCGGCACTGGGTTTTGACGGCCGCCATGTGATCCTGACGTTCGGCCTGCTCAGCCCCAACAAGGGCATCGAGACGATGATCGCGGCGATGCCCGCCATTCTCGAGCAAGTGCCCGATGCGGTCTATGTGGTGATGGGCGCGACACATCCCGCATTGCTGCGCGCAGCAGGCGAAGCCTATCGCGAGACGCTGGTTGCGCGCGTTCACGAACTCGGCCTCGATGGCCAGGTCGTGTTCCTCGACCGGTTTGTCGACCGACCCGAACTGCTCGATCATATCGCCATGTGCGATGTCTATGTAACGCCCTATCTCGGGGAAGCGCAAATGACGTCGGGCACGCTCGCCTATTCGCACGGGCTGGGCCGGCCGGTGGTTTCCACCCCCTATTGGCACGCGGTCGAATTGCTGATCGATGGATCGGGCATGCTCGTCCCGTTCCATGATTCCGCAGCGCTCGGCGCGGCGGTAACCGGTCTGCTGGTCGATGACCGCGCGCGGATGGCGATGGGGCGCAAGGCCTATGGCGCCAGCCGGGCGATGATCTGGTCCAATGTCGCGCAACGCTATCGCGATTGTTTTCGCCAGGCCTGCCATCGCCCCGCGCCGGCGCTGCCCACGCTCGAACTCGCGCATTTCCGAACGATGTGCGACGATACCGGGCTGTTCCAGCACGCCGTGCACAGCATTCCCGATCGCCACCACGGCTATTGTATCGATGACAACGCCCGCGCGCTGATCGCCTGCTGCCGCATCGGCGCCGATGGCCAGGGCGCGTTTGCGCAAGCCATGGCGCCGCGCTTTGCGGCGTTCATCCAGCACGGCTGGAACCCCGACAACGGCCTGTTCCGCAATTTCATGGGCTATGACCGCCGCTGGCTCGAACCTTCGGGGTCGCAGGACAGCCATGGCCGCACGCTCTGGGCGCTGGGCGTGTGCGCGCAGTCGAAGGATCATCCGGCCCTCGCCCACTGGGCGGCCCCGCTGTTCCGCCTGGCGATGACGTCTGCCGCAGCGTTCGGCTCGCCGCGCGCCTGGGCTTTCGCGCTTTTGGGTTTCGACGCCTATTGCGCAACGCATCCGCGCGATACGGCAGCCGGCTATCTGCGGCAGGATCTCGCGCGAAGGCTGCGCGCCTGCCTGTCCGCCTGCGAGGGGCGCGACTGGGTGTGGTTCGAAGACCGGCTGAGCTATGACAATGCGCGGCTGTGCGAGGCGCTGATCGTGACCGGTCGCGCGCTCGACGATCGCGACCTGATCGACGCCGGGTTGCGCTCGCTGACCTGGTTGGTGGCCGCGCAGACCGCGCCGAGCGGGCATTTCCGACCGGTCGGCTCGCACGGTTTTCTTGCCGGAACGCGCGCACCACCGCACCCGTTCGACCAGCAACCGGTCGAAGCCTGCGCCACCATCGCCGCGTGCCTCGCCGCCACGTCGATCGATCCGGCACCGGTCTGGCGGATCGAGGCGCAGCGCGCGTTTGCCTGGTTTACCGGCACCAACGACCTTGGCGTGCCGCTGGTCGATACGACCACCGGCGCCTGCCGCGACGGCTTGCACCCCGATCGCGCCAATGAAAATCGCGGCGCGGAATCGCTGCTCGCCTATGTGCTCGCGCTGTCCGACATGCGCCGGATTACGCCATCGCGCGCGCGGCCGGTCCCGGTCGTGCTTCAGACCCTGACATCCGAATAGAGACACCATGCCAAGCCTATCGTTTATCAACCGCCAGGCCTTGCACTTGCGGCCCGACCCGGCGCGGGTCGTGGTGCGCTCGTTCCGCCCCGCGGTCGAGCCGCGCGACCTGTCGCCGATCGACAAGACCCGGGTCGACCACCTGATCGATCGCCTGCAGGCGCTGAGCGAAACCGAAGCGGCGATGGTGCTGGCCGGAACGCTCGACAATTTCGACGATCGCCACCGCAATCTGCCACAGATATTTGATCACCGCGCCGAACAGATGGCGTGGTCGCTGGGTGGACATCCGGCGCTTTCGCCGGTCAAGCGCCGCCTGTTCGGGGCTTATTTCCTGCACGAATACAGCTTTGAAGCGGCTGCGCTGTTCAACCCGAGCATCGTGCCGCACCCTGATCAGAGCGGGGTCGCACCGGGCGCCTTGCGCTTTATCCTGTCGCTGCGAGCGGTTGGCGAAGGGCACATATCGTCGCTGACTTTCCGGTCGGGCACGATCGCCGCGCATGGGGCAATCAGCGTCGATGCGTCGGCGCAGTTGTCGTCGCTGCCGCTGGTTACCGCGCGCACCGGCGATCAGGTCGATCTGGTGTTCGCGAGCGAGAGCGCGATTTCGGAACGGGTGATTTTTCCGGTGACCGAGGCGCAATCGAACGGCATCGAAGACGCGCGGTTCGTGGCCTTCACCGATGCCGGCGAAACGACGTACTATGCCACGTATACCGCCTATGACGGGCGCGCGATCCGGTCGGAACTCATCGAAACGCGCGATTTTCTGTCGTTCAGGATGCGGCCGCTGCACGGGCCTGCCGCGCGGAACAAGGGCATGGCGCTTTTCCCGCGGCGGATCGACGGCCGCTATGCAATGATCGCGCGGTATGACAACGAAAGCCTGCATCTGGTTTTTTCCGACGACTTGCTCGAATGGAACGAGGGAACGCCGCTGCTGGCTCCCAAATATCCGTGGGAATTCGTCCAGATCGGCAATTGCGGTTCGCCGGTCGAACTCGACGAAGGCTGGCTGCTGTTTACGCACGGCGTCGGCCCGGTGCGGCACTATTCGATCGGTGCGGTGCTGCTCGACAAGCACGACCCGACAAAAGTGATCGGCCGCTCGCGGCTGCCATTGGTGCAGCCGGAAAAACCCGAACGCGAGGGCTATGTGCCCAATGTGGTCTATTCGTGCGGCGCGCTGCGATGGGGCGATCTGGTGGTGCTGCCTTATGCGATCTGCGACACTTATTCGACGTTTGCCACTATCCGCATCGACCGGCTGGTCGCGATCTTGCGCGACGGACTGGAACTTGGGTAGATTCCGAAGCTTTTGCGCGCGGCCCCGGGGTCTATGGAGCATAGGCCCCTCCCCCGGGGCGGCGCCCGGCCTCCTGCCCCCCGCGGTCGGGCGCCATACCTTTCTGCAGGAGTTTGCCGATGCCTTTGATCAGTGTCATTATCGCCCTGATTGTGATCGGGGTCATCCTCGGGCTGATCAACTCGATGATTCCGATGGACGGCCGGATCAAGCAGATCCTCAACGGCGTCGTGGTCATTGTCACCGTGCTGTGGCTGCTCAAAGTGTTCGGCATCGCCGATTATCTGACCACGCTGCACATCGGCAAATGATTACAATTATCCATGGCAGGCGCGCGTGCGGCCCGTGGTATACTGGCTGAAAGGGGTCACCCATGACTTGTACCGCGCTTAACCCGCAATCGCTGAGCCGTTGATCGAAACCGAACGCTCGGCCAAGCCGCCACTTCGCGAAAATCTGCCGATCGTCGCCATCGGCGCCTCAGCCGGCGGGCTGGAAGCGACCTCGCGGTTGTTCGACGCCTTGCCGGCGGCGCCCGGCATGGCGTTCATTGTCGTCCAGCACCTCGATCCGACGCACAAAAGCCTGATGGTCGAATTGCTTGGCCAGCGCACGGCAATGACCGTGGTCGAGGCGAGCGACGGCCGCGTGCTGTCGGCGAACTATGTCTATGTCATCCCCCCCGGGTGCTATCTTTCGGTCCGCACCGGTGTGATCCATGTGACTGTGCCCGATACGTTGCACGGCGCGCGGCTGCCGTTCGACCGGCTGCTCAAATCGCTCGCCCGCGCGTGCGGGCCGCAGACAATCGCGGTGATCCTGTCGGGCACCGGGCAGGACGGCAGTGCCGCGCTGCCCGCGCTGCGCCAGGCCGGCGGCTGCGTGATCGCGCAGGCGCTTGAAGAAGCCGAATACCCCGGCATGCCCGGCAGCGCGATCGCCACCGGTGTCGTCGATCACGTGCTGTGCCTGGCCGAAATGCCGGCCACGTTCGCTGCGTTTGCCGAGCGCCTGTCGCAAGCGCCGGCACAGACCAGCGAGGCGCACCAGCGCGACGAAGCCGCGCAGATTGCCGAAATCCTCGACCACCTGCACGCGCGCACCGGGCACGATTTCCGGCCCTACAAGCCCGGCACGATGGCGCGGCGGATCGCGCGGCGCATGGGGCTGATGGCGATCCCGGCCGACGATACCGCGGCCTATCTCGACCAGTTACGCGATGAACCGGGCGAATGTGCGCTGCTGGTCAGCGACCTGCTGATCAACGTGACGTCGTTCTTTCGCGATCCGCGCATGTTCGACCGGCTGGAAAGCACCGTGCTACCCGAAGCGATCGCCAATCTGCTGCCCGGGCAGACGCTGCGGATCTGGGTGGCCGGATGCAGCACCGGCGAAGAAGCCTATTCAATGGCGATCGTCTGCCACGATGCGATTGCAGCGACGCGGCGCGACATCAAGTTGCAGGTGTTTGCCTCCGACCTCGATCCCGATGCGATTGCCACCGCACGCGACGGGTTCTATCCGCTCGAGATTGCCGCGCATGTAACGGCGGATCGGCTGAAGCGCCATTTCGTCGCCGAACCATCGGGCTACCGCGTTGTCGCGAGCTTGCGCGCGCAAGTGGTGTTTTCGGTCCAGGACGTGCTGACCGACCCGCCGTTTTCCCGCATAAATCTGATCAGTTGCCGCAACCTGCTGATCTATCTGAATTTGCAGGCGCAGGCCAAAGTGCTGGCGCTGTTCCATTTCGCCTTGCGCGAAGGCGGCACGCTGGTGCTCGGCACATCGGAAACAGTGGGCAAGTCCGAAGACCGGTTTGCCCCGGTGCCCGGTGTCGAATGCTGCTACCGTGCGGTCGCGCACAGCCGGCCGGGCGATGCCGGCTATGCGTTCACGATGGACGACAAGCAGCCCCGGCTCGAACCGGTCGAAGGCCAGGCCGCCGCCGGGCGCGAGGCGAGCTTCGCCGATATCTGCCACCGCGCGGTGCTTTCGCGCCATGCGCCGGCGGCAGTGCTGATCAACCGCCAGAACGAATGCCTGTTTTCGACCGGACCGACCGGGCGCTATCTGCGCGTGGCACCCGGCTATGCAACGCTCGACCTGCTGGCGATGGCCTCGCCCGGGCTGCGCTCGCGCTTGCGCCGCGCCATTGCGCGCGCGATCGCGGGTGAACAGCACGTCGACGGCGGAACCGTGCGCGCCGGGCTCGATGGCGCGCAATTCCGCTTCCGCATCGAAGTCGAAAGCCTGGTCGAAGCGGGCGAGGAACTGATGCTCGTCTGCTTCATCGAAGCGCCGATCGCGGGCAGCGATGGTGCGGGCTCCCACACGACCGCCGATACCGCGCGCATTGCCGAGCTCGAAGCCGAACTGCTCGAAACCCAGGCAGAATTTCAGGCCGCTTTGCAGCAACGCGAGATAACCAACCAGGAACACAAGGCAATCAATGAGGAAGCCTTGTCGGTCAACGAGGAATTCCAGTCCGCCAACGAGGAATTGCTGACCTCCAAAGAGGAACTGCAATCGCTCAACGAGGAACTGACCGCGCTCAACGGCCAGCTTCAGGAAACGCTCGATCGCCAGCGGCTCGCCTCCGACGATCTGCGCAATGTGCTGACCAGCACCAATATCGGCACGATGTTCCTCGATACCGGCTTGCATATCCGCTTCTTTACGCCCGCGATCAAGCCGCTGTTCAATGTCATTGCCAGCGATCTCGGCCGCCCGCTTGCCGATCTGCGCCCGGTTGCCGACGATCCGGCGCTGCTGGTCGATGCGCGCAAAGTGCTGGGCGAAGGCGCGCCGATCGAGCGCGAAGTGATGGTGCCGGGGGCCACGCCGGCCGACACGGTGTGGTTCATGCGGCGGATCTTTCCCTATCGCACTCACGACAGCCGGATCGACGGCGTGGTCATCACGTTTGCCGACATTACCGATCGCAAGCTGATCATCGGCTCGCTCGAAACCGCCAAGCACGAAGCCGATCGCGCCAATGTCGCCAAATCGCGCTTTCTCGCCGCTGCCAGCCACGATTTGCGCCAGCCGCTGCAAGTGCTGTCGCTGCTCAAGGAACAGCTCGAACAGATTGTCACGGGCGATGCCGCCAATGCGCTGTTCACCCGGTTCGACAAGACCCTGCGCGCGCTGTCGGGCATGCTCGATGCGCTGCTCAACATCAACCAGATCGAAGTCGGCGCGATCAATCCACAACGCACGCAATTTCCGATCGACCAGACGCTCGATCGGCTGCGCGAGGAATTTGCCCCGCTCGCCCAGGCGCACGATCTCGTGCTGGTGATGCCGCATTGCGCGGCGGTGGTCGACAGCGATCCGATGCTGCTCAAGCAGATCTTGCGCAATCTGGTCGGCAATGCGATCAAATGCACCCCGCACGGGCGCGTGATGGTCGCCTGCCGGCGTCGCGGCGACAGTCTGTGCATCGAAGTGCGCGACAGCGGCATCGGCATCGAGGCCAGCCAGTTGCAGGCGATTTTCGACGAATTCCACCAGGTCGACAATCCTGCGCGCGATCGCAGCCGCGGGCTCGGTCTGGGTCTGGCGATTGTACGGCGGCTGTGCGGATTGCTTGGCCATACCATTGATGTGCGATCAGCGCCGGACAAAGGATCGGTGTTTATGGTTACCGTGCCATGCTGCGTAACCCCCGCGCTGCCGCCCGTGCCGGATCACCTCCCCAGCGAACCGGCCGCCCGGACCAAACCCGATGGCGCCGCCATCATGGTGGTCGAAGACGATCCCGATCTGCGCGATCTCCTGTCGCAACTCCTCAAGTTCGCCGGCCACAGCGTCACCAGCGCGCCCGACAGCGATGCGGCCGTCGCGCTGATCGCGCAAAGCGCGATCCGGCCCGATATCCTGCTGACCGACTACAATCTGCCTTCCGGCCAGACCGGGGTCGATCTGCTGATCCGCCTGCGCACGATGCTGGCGCAAAACCTGCCGGCGATCATCCTGACCGGCGACATCTCGACCGAAGCGGTGGCACGGATTGCGGGCGTCGATGCCGCACGCGGGCCGTGTGTGCACATGAGCAAGCCGGTCGAATCGAAAGTGCTGATGGCGGCGATTGCGCAGCTGCGCGCGGGTGCCGCACCTGCCCCGTCGGAGCCAGTCCCGGCAGCGATGCGCGTGATCTATGTTATCGACGACGAGCCCGATGTCCGCCTGTCGCTGTGCGAACTGCTGGTCAGCCATGGCTGCAAAGTCGAGGATTTTGCCAGCGCCGAGACGTTCCTCGCTGCCTATCGTCCAGGCACCGCCGGCTGCCTGCTGGTCGATGCGCGCCTGCCCGGGCTGAGCGGGATCGGCCTGCTTGCGACGTTGCGCGCGCGCGGCGACAATGTGCCTGTCATCATGATCACCGGCGACGGCGATGTCGGGCTGGCGGTCGATGCGATGCGCGCGGGCGCTTGCGAATTCATCGAAAAGCCGGTCGCCAGCGCCGAACTGCTCTCCAGCATCGGCCGTGCGAGCGCGCAATCGCACGGCATCCGCCTCGACGATGAAGCGCAGGCCGATACCGCGCAACGCGTGGCGGCGCTTACCGCGCGGCAGAAACAGGTGATGACGATGGTGCTGGCCGGGCACCCCAGCAAGAACATCGCGGCCGATCTCGGCATCAGCCAGCGCACGGTCGAAAACCACCGCGCCGCGATCATGAAACGCACCGGCGTTAAATCGCTCCCAGCGCTCGCGCGTTTGGCGGTTGCGGCAATCAAGTGACCGCAGTTCTGCGGACCGCGATTGTTCGCGGGTCCGCGGCGTTATTTTTGCTCATGTCGACAGGAATTTATCAGGTATCATGCCCTCGGTTTCGGAGGGCGGCGATGCAGATCGATTGGGTTCATTTCACACCGTGGACGGTGCTGGGCGGCGGCGCCCTGAT
>CAITOD010000625.1 GCA_903893935.1 uncultured Sphingomonadales bacterium | reverse complement strand
CGCGGCTTCGGACTGTCGCCCACAAACGATTCCAGGAATTTCTGGGCAATCGCGTTCTGGGCACCGTTCGAAGCGGTTGCGTTGGTGGTGTATTTGCCGGTGACGGCATCGGTATAAAGGATCGTCGTGCCGACCGTGGCCGGCGCGGTGACCCCGAACACTGCGCCGGCGTCCATGAAGATCGATGGCCGCAGACCCAGTTCGCGTGCGCCCGAACCCAGCGGGATTTCGAGCTCGGCATGCGTCAGGTAATAATATTTTCCGCCCAGCGCGTCGTTGACGAACGTGTTCGGGTTGGTGTTGAGCGTCCCGTTGTTGCCGGTCGACGGGTTGTAGCCGGTGTAGAATTCGCGCAGCACGCGCGGGCCCACGCCGCGGATGTCGAACCCGCGAATCTGCGGCTCGCCAAGGAAGAAGCGGTCGGTCAGACGTACCGGATCTTCGTAAGCATTGTTGGTTTCGTTGCTGAGCGCATGGATCGCGCCGGCTTCGCCGCGCAGCGCGAAAATGAAGCCTTTGGGCAGCGGGATGTAATGCGCGGCGTTGGTGGTCAGGCGCGCATAGCGCACCGACCCGCCAAGGCCGGCGACATCGCCCCCGAGGATGAACGTGGTCCCGCGCGAGGGATGCAGACGGTTGTCGAGCGTATCATAGACATAGGACAGGCCGACAATCGAGCTCGACCGGTCACCGATTGCATCGCACAGATATTGCCCGGCCAGATAGACCGAACACGCACCGTTGATGTAATACGTCGCCTGGTTCAGCGTGACCTGCTCGTAGTTGAATGTATAGCGCCCGATCAGCGAGCTGTATTCGGTCAGCGGCACGCCGGCGCGGACCTGGAAACCGGTGGTGTTGTTTTCGTACGTCGTGTTGCGGTTGGTATTGTAGAAATTGAAGCTCGATGAATCGCGGCGATAGACATCGACGCCCACCGAGACGTTGCGATCCGAAAGATAGGGTTCGGTAAAATTGAGCACGACGGCCTTTGAATAAGCCGAATAATTGAGCGTCGTGCCGATGGTTTCACCCCGGCCGCGGAAATTGTTCTGCTGGATCGAGGCCTGGAAAATAAAGCTTTCGAGGCTCGAATAGCCCGCCGACAGCTGCAGCTGCCCGGTGGGTTTTTCTTCGAGGTTGGCTTCGAGCGCGACGCGATCGGGCGTCGAACCCGGCTTTTGTTCAATTTCGAACTTTTCCTGGAAATAGCCCAGCGACTTGATGCGGTTCGACGAGCGCTTGATCTGGTAGGAATTGAACGCATCGCCTTCGCCAAGGCGGAATTCGCGACGGATGACTTTGTCTTCGGTCAGCGTGTTGCCGTTGACATCGATGCGTTCGACATAGACGCGCGGTGCTTCGGCAATGCGATAGGTGATCCCCATCGTCAGCTTGTCTTTGTTGCGCTGAAAATCGGGGCGCACGTCGGCGAAGGCATAGCCGAAGCTGCCGACGGTTTCGGTCAGCGCATCGACGGTGTCTTCAACCGTCTTGGCGTTGTACCACATGCCTTTGTGGATCGGCAGCCGCTTGGCCAGCTGGTCGCCGTTGAAATCGCGCAGCTGGCTTTCGACCTTGATGTCGCCAAAGTGGTAGCGTTTGCCTTCTTCGACCACATAAGTGACGATGAAATCGCGCTTGTCGGGCGTCAGTTCGGCAACGGCCGAAACCACGCGGAAATCGGCATACCCTTGCGTCAGGTAGAACTGGCGCAGTTTCTGCTGGTCGAATGCCAGCCGGTCGGGATCGTAGCTGGTGCCCGACGAAAACACGCGGAACGAACGCGCCTGCTTGGTCACCATCTGCGCGCGCAGTTCGGTCACCGAGAACTTGTGCGCGCCGATGATATTGATCTGGCGGACTTTGGACTTGGGCCCTTCGGTGATTTCGAACACGATATCGACGCGGTTCTGGTCGAGCATCACCATCTTGGGTTCGACCGACGCGGCAAAGCGGCCTTCGCGCTTGTACAGCTCGATGATCCGCGTGACGTCGGCGCGCACTTTCGAGCGCGTGAAGATCTGCCGCGCCGCGAGCTTGATTTCGGGGGTGATCTTGTCTTCTTTCAGGCGCTTGTTGCCTTCGAGAATGATGCGGTTGACGACCGGGTTTTCCTTGACCTCGATCACCACCGCGCCGTGGTCGTTGCGCAATTGCACATCGGAAAACAGCTCGGTCGCAAACAGGTCCTTGAGCACCTGGTCGGCGCTGGCCTGGGTATAGCGATCGCCGATGTGCATGCGGATGTACGAGAGGATCGTATCGGGTTCGAGCCGCTGCGCGCCTTCGACCCCGATCGATTTGACCGTTTCGCCGCTTTCGGATGGCGGCGGTGCGGAATGCGGCAGCTGCCCGGTGGAGGCAACTGCGGGCACGGCCACCGGCACTGCCTTCGGCGCCGGCTTGCGACGCGCGGGCTTTTGCGGGGCCGGAGGCGTTGATTGCGCCTGCCCCGGGTCCTGACCGGCGGGCACAGCCTGCTCTGCAAGCGCCGGCCCGGCCGGCACCGCTGCAGCGGGCGTTGCCACCACGGGCGATGCAACCACCGGCGCTGCGATAGCCGGTTGCGGGATCGGCGCGGCATAGGCGGGCGCAGCGGGCGGCTGTGCGGCGGGCGTTTCGATCACCCGGGCAGGGGCCACAACCACCGGCGCCACCAGCCGGCTGGGTGCTGCCGCCGGGGCGGATGCCTGCGCGGCTTCAAGGGCTGCCTTGCGGTGCTTGGCAAACAGCGCGCTGATGTGCCGTGCCGGCGGCTTGGCTACCGTTGCCGGCGCCGCCGGTGCAGGGGTCGCAGTCGCGATCGGTTCATCGCCTGCGGCCGGATCGCTGTCGGCAAGCGCACCGTTTGGCAAAGCTGCGAGGCAGCTGCTGGCCAGAAGCATGCCGATCGTGGCAGTCATGCCCAGATGGCGTGCGGCGGTCCGGCCCGCGTTTCCAGAAATCATCACCAAGCGCCATCCAGTCCTTGCACGCGACCGCTGCTGCAGCCGCCAACCCAATCTTCCCCGACCCGAACGTCATCGACCCGCCGGAGCCAGCTCATGGTCCGCTTGGCCCTCTGCCCGATGCCACGCGATCACGCAAGCAAGCTTGGCGCGTTCCTGCGGCATTGCGGCGCAAAACCTGCCGGAAATACGCGCGCGCCGGCAGATCTAGCCGCCAAACCATTTGAGCGATCCGACATCGTTGATCGTGACAAACAGCATCAGCGCCGCAACCAGCGCGAGCCCGGTGCCGAACGCCCATTCCTGCCCGCGCTGGCTTACCGGCTTGCGCCGGATCGCCTCGATCAGGAACAGCGCCAGGTGACCGCCATCGAGAATCGGGATCGGCAGCAGGTTGATAAACCCGAGGTTGATCGAGATCAGCGCGATAAACGCGACAAAATTCTGCCAGCCCGAAACCAGCTGCTCGCCCGAATATTTGGCAATCCGGATCGGCCCGCCCAATTCGTGCGCGTCGCGCCGCCCGGTCACGATCTGTTCGATCCCGGTTATCGTCATGGCGATGATATCGCGCGTTTCGCCCAGCCCCTCGCCCAGTGCGCCGACCGGCCCCAGGGCGCGGCGCTGGACCAGCGTGAGATCGGGGCCAACGCCCAGATGACCGCCGGATTCGCTGTTGCCGAACTGGTCGGTTTCCACTTTGGCGGCGGGCGTCACGGTCAGATCGACACGGCGCCCGGCGCGATCGATCTCCAGCGCGAGCGGCTGGCCCGATTGCTGCATGACCACCAGCTTGATATCGCGAAAGCTCTCGATCCGGGTGCCGCCCAGCGTGACCACCCGGTCGCCGACTTTCAGCCCGGCGGCTTGCGCGACCGATCCCGGTTCGACTTGCCCGATCACCGGGGGCGCCACCAGCGTGCCGTAAGCCATGGCAAATCCGGCCAGGATCAGCACCGCCAGCACCAGATTGGTCACCGGCCCCGCCACCACGATCACCGCGCGTTGCCACAGCGGGCGGCCCTGCAGGGTGCGCGCGCGTTCGTCGGCGGGCAGCGCCAGCCAGTCCGCGCTCGGCTGGCCCGCCGGGTTGCTGTCGCCGGCAAACTGCACATAGCCGCCAAGCGGCAGCACCGAAAGTTTCCAGCGGGTGCCGCGCCGGTCGGTCCAGCCCAGCAGTTCCTGGCCGAAACCGATCGAAAACACATCGGCGCGTACGCCGAACAGGCGCCCGGCGAGATAGTGGCCGAGCTCGTGAATGAACACCAGCGGGCCGAGCACGAGCGCAAAACCGACCAGCGTCATCAACAGGCCGGGCGAATGAAGAGGTGTCAAATCAGGCGCTCCGTCATCTGCCCCGTTCCCAGAAGTTCGCTCGCCCGCGCCCGCGCTTCGCCATCGACCGCGATCACGTCATCGAGCGTGTGCGGGGCTGCGGGCATTGTGCGAGCCAGCACATCTTCGCAGCATTGCACAATGCGGGTGAACGCAATCTGTCCGGCGAGGAACGCCGCGACGGCAATTTCATTGGCGGCATTGAGCACGGCGGCTGCCGCCCCGCCCGCGACAACCGCCTCGCGCGCCAGCCGGGTGGCGGGAAACCGCACTTCATCGGGCGCGCGAAACGTCAGCGTGCCGATTGCGGCCAAGTCGAGCGGGTCGCACGGCGTTGCCATGCGCGCGGGCCAGGCCAGCGCCGAGGCGATCGGCACGCGCATGTCCGAAGGCCCCAGTTGCGCAAGCGTCGATCCGTCGCGGTATTCGACCATCGAATGGACGATCGATTGCGGGTGGACCAGGATGCGCAAGCGCTCTTCGCCGACCGGGAACAAGTGATAGGCTTCGATGAATTCGAGCCCCTTGTTCATCATCGTCGCCGAATCGACGCTGATCTTGGCGCCCATCGACCAATTGGGATGGCGCACGGCTTCGGCCGGGGTGGCATGCGCCAGCCGCTCGGCCGGCCAGTCACGAAACGGCCCGCCGCTGGCAGTGAGCGTGATCCAGCGCACATGCGCGGGGTCGTTGCCCGCGAGGCACTGGAAAATCGCGTTGTGCTCGGAATCGACCGGCAGCAGCGTGGTGCCATGGCGCGTAACCGCGCGCGTCATTACGCCGCCTGCGGAAACCAGCGCTTCCTTGTTGGCGAGCGCCACGGTGCGCCCCTGCTCGATCGCCGCCATCGTCGGCGCGAGCCCGGCGCAGCCGACAATCGCCGCGACGGTCAGATCGGCGGGCCGCTGTGCCGCCTCGACCAGCGCCGCAGCGCCGCCCGCCGCGGCAATCCCGCTGCCGGCGAGCGCTTCGCGCAAATCGGGCAGCAGCGCCGCATCGGCGATTACCGCCAGTTCGGCGGCGAATTCACGCGCCAGTCCGGCAAGCACCGCGACATTGCGGTTGCCGGTGAGCGCGACCACCCGAAAGGCTTCGCGGTTGCGGCGGACCAGATCGAGCGTCGAGGCGCCGATCGAACCGGTGGCGCCGAGGATCGTCAAGGAGCGTATCATCCCCGCACCATAGCCACACCAAAGCGCAAAATGCCAATGACAAACAACACCGCGATCAGCCCGTCGGTGCGATCGAACACGCCGCCATGCCCGGGGATCAGGCGCCCAGAGTCCTTCACGCCGGCGCGGCGCTTCAGCCAGCTTTCGAAAAAATCACCCGCTTGCGCGACCAGCGCGGTCAGCGGCCCGAACAGCAGCGCATCGAGCCAGTGAAACTGCACGCCGAAATGCGCGTAAGAGCGATGATAGCGCTCGACATATTCGTGAAAAATCGCCCGGTTCTGGTAGAAATCGATCGTCGCCAGCGCGAGATAGAACGCGGTTGCGGCCAGCACTGCCCCACCCAGCCCGGCCCAGGTTTTCGACGGGCTGATCTTCGGGGCAATCTTCGGCCCGCCCAGCCCGCGCCCGGCAAAATAGGCGCCGACATCGACAGCAATCACGCTGCCGACCACTTCGAGCAGTTGCAGCGCGTTCATGTCCGGCGGAACCGCGGTGCGACAGGCGAGCCCGATATACCCCGCGCCCAGCAGCAGCCACAGCGCGCGCACGGGCCAAGCTTGCGCGAACCGCCGCACCAGCATCGCGAATTCAACAAAGGTGCCAAGCCCCACTGCCAGCACCAGCCCTTCGAGCACCCAGCCACCGAGCGCAAAGGCGACAGCGGCGACCGCCAGCATCACTGCCGCCGAGCCCAGCCGTTGCGGCAGATCGGACCGCGCGGGAGCTGGCATCGCGGCAGGATCAGCGGCCGCCAAAGCGTCGCTCCCGCCGGGCATATTCCTCGAGCGCGGCCTCGAGATGCGCACGGCCGAAATCGGGCCACAGCACTTCGAGAAACAGCATTTCGGCGTAAGCTGCCTGCCACATCAGAAAATTCGACAACCGCACGTCGCCCGAAGTGCGGATGAT
>CAITOD010000624.1 GCA_903893935.1 uncultured Sphingomonadales bacterium | reverse complement strand
GGCACGAGGTGGCCGTGGTGGTTTCGGCGATGGCCGGCGAAACCGACCGGCTGGTCAATTTCTGCCGCGAAGCGAGCGCGCTGTACGACCCGGCCGAATACGACGTGGTGGTGGCGAGCGGCGAACAAGTCACGTCAGGCCTGCTCGCGCTCCATCTCCAGGCGCTGGGGTGCAAGGCGCGGTCGTGGCTGGGCTGGCAATTGCCGATCCACACCGACGATGCCGCATCGAAAGCGCGAATCGAAGGGATTACCACTGATGCCCTGCTGGCCTCGATGGCCGCGGGCGAGATCGCGGTTATCCCGGGCTTTCAGGGCCTTTCCGACGACAACCGCGTGACCACGCTCGGGCGCGGCGGGTCGGACACCTCGGCAGTCGCGGTGGCGGCCGGGATCAGGGCCGACCGCTGCGATATCTACACCGATGTCGACGGGGTCTATACCACCGACCCGCGCATCGTCGCCAAAGCGCGCAAGCTCAAGAACGTAACCTACGAGGAAATGCTCGAACTGGCCTCGGTCGGCTCGAAAGTGCTGCAGACCCGCTCGGTCAGCCTGGCGATGAAGGAAAAGGTCCGCGTCCAGGTGCTGTCCTCGTTCATCGACGAAACCGCTCCCCCCGCCGACACGCTGCCCGGCACGATGATCGTGTCCGACGAAGAACTGGAAGGCCTCGCTATGGAACGCCAGCTGATCACCGGCATCGCCGCCGACAAGAACGACGCCAAAGTGATCCTGACCGCGGTGCCCGACCGGCCGGGCGCGGTGGCGCTGATCTTTGGCCCGCTCGCCGAAGCCAATATCAATGTGGACATGATCATCCAGAACGTCGGGCGCGCCGACACCGACACCGACGTCACGTTCACGGTGCCGCAAGCCGATCTCGAACGCACCAAAGCCGTGCTCGACGGCAACCGCGCGGCGATCGGCTATGAAAAGCTCAGCACCGATCCCAAAGTGTCGAAAATTTCGGTGGTCGGCGTCGGCATGCGCAGCCACGCCGGCGTTGCCGCCACGATGTTCAAGGCGCTGGCCGATCGTCGCATCAATATCCAGGCGATCAGCACGTCGGAAATCAAGGTGTCGGTCTTGATCGATTCGGACGAAACCGAACTGGCGGTGCGCGTGCTGCACACCGCCTATGGCCTCGACGCAGAATAACGCCGCCTGTACTCCTCCCCGAAACGGGGAGGGGGACCATGCGCAGCATGGTGGAGGGGGCAAGCCTTGGGCAACAACTCGCACGAAGGCGCCCGGCCAGAGGCCCCGCCACCACCCTTCGGGCGGTCCCCCTCCCCGTTTCGGGGAGGAGTGACGCTCATTTCAGATCGAAGCGGTCGGCCTCCATCACTTTGGTCCAGGCCTTGACGAAATCCGTCACGAACGCGGGTTCGGCGTCATCGGTCGCATAGGCTTCGGCCAGCGCGCGCAATTGCGAATTGGAGCCGAAAATCAGATCGACGCGGCTGGCCTGCAGGCGGGCGTCGCCGGTCTTGCGGTCGTAGGCGGTGAACACCCCGTCACCGGTTTCGCGCCACACGTCGCTGGTGCTCGATGCCAGCAGCGTGCGGAAGAAATCGTTGGTCAGGACCCCGACCCGGTCGGTGAACTGGCCGAGCCGGCTGTCGCCGCTGTTGGCGCCCAGCACGCGCAAACCGCCGACCAGCACGGTCATTTCGGGCGCGGTGAGGCCAAGCAATTGTGCGCGATCGACCAGCAGTTCTTCTTCGGAACGGTGCACAGTGCCGCTGCGGAAATTGCGGAACCCGTCAACTTTGGGTTCGAGCACCGCGAACGAGGCGGCATCGGTCTGCGCTTCGCTGGCATCGGTGCGGCCGGGGGTGAACGGTACCGTTACCGCGTGCCCCGCCGCGCGCGCTGCCGCCTCGACCGCCGCCACGCCGCCGAGCACGATCAGATCGGCCATGCTCACGTACTTTCCGGTGGCGTTGAAAGTGCACTGGATGTGGTCGAGCACCATCAGCGCTTTGGCGAGATCGGCCGGTTCGTTGACCGCCCAGTCCTTCTGCGGGGCCAGCCGCACGCGCGCGCCATTGGCACCGCCGCGCTTGTCCGACTGGCGGAAGGTGGCTGCAGACGCCCAGGCAGTCGCCACCAGCCGCGAGATCGACAGCCCGCTGGCCAGGATCTGTACCTTCAGCGCGGCGATATCGTCGGCATCGATCAGCGGATGATCGACCGGCGGCACCGGGTCCATCCACACGCGCGGTTCGGCCGGTACTTCGCTGCCGAGATAGCGCGTGATCGGGCCCATGTCGCGGTGCGTCAGCTTGAACCAGGCTTCGGCAAAGGCTTTGGCGAGCTTGTCCGGATTGCAGTGATAATCTTCGGAAATTGCACGATAGGCAGGGTCTGCCAGCAGCGCGAGATCGCTGGTGAACATGACCGGCTGGTGACGCTTGGCCGGATCGTGCGCATCGGGCACGGTGCCCGCGCCGGCATCGCCCTTGGGCTTCCACTGCTGCGCGCCCGCCGGGCTTCGCGTCAATTCCCATTCGTAGCCGAACAGCGCATCGAAATAGCCGTTGTCCCAGCGCACCGGATCGGTGGTCCAGGCGCCTTCGAGCCCGCTGGAGATCGTATCCGCGCCATGCCCGGTGCCGTGGCGGCTGATCCAGCCCAGCCCTTGCGCTTCGAGCGGCGCGGCTTCGGGTTCGGGGCCGAGCAGGGCTGCATCGCCGTTGCCGTGCGCTTTGCCGAATGTGTGCCCGCCGGCGATCAGCGCCACGGTTTCGGCATCGTCCATCGCCATGCGCGCAAAAGTCTCGCGAATGTCGCGCGCCGAAGCGAGCGGATCGGGCGTGCCGTTCGGGCCTTCGGGATTGACGTAGATCAGCCCCATCTGCACCGCGCCCAGCGGATCGGCCAGTTCGCGATCACCGCTATAGCGCTG
>CAITOD010000623.1 GCA_903893935.1 uncultured Sphingomonadales bacterium | reverse complement strand
TGCCGTTCGCCGGGCATCCGACGCTGGGCAGCGCGGCCGCCTGGCTGGCTGCGGGCGGTGTGCCTGCGCGCGGCGATGTGCCTGCGCGCGGCGATGTGGTGGTGCAGCAATGCGGTGCGGGACTGATCGAAGTGCGGATCGACGGCGAAAACCTGGCCTTTTGCGCCCCGCCGCTGATCCGCTCGGGCCCGCTCGATGCCGCCGATCGCGCCGAGGCAATCCGCGTTGCGGGCGTCGATGCTGCCAGCGTGGTAGCGGCGGTCCACGCCGACAACGGGCCCGGGTGGAGCTTGCTCCATCTCGATTCGGCGGCCACGGTGCTGGCCGCACGACCGGTGCCGACGGTGACCGCAATCAGCAATGTCGGGCTGGTTGGCGCCTGGCCCGCCGGCCACGATCGCGGCTTTGAAGTGCGCGCGTTCTTCACCGATCCCCATGGCCGCATGGTCGAAGACCCGGTCACCGGCAGCCTCAATGCCTCGGTCGCGCAATATCTGCATGGCGCCGGGCACGCCGCGGCCCCCGGCTATGTGGCCGGCCAGGGCCAATGCATCGGCGCCAGCGGGCAGATCGCGGTGACGATCGAACACAATGCGATCTGGATCGGCGGACGCACCCGGATCGTTTCACGCGGCGGCGCGCTGGCGGTCTGACGCCTAATCGAGCGCCCCGGCCACCAGTTCGCGCGTGGCGGCGATCGCCGCGATCCGCCGCTGGCCGCCGTTGCGGTCGAGTTGCACCACGAGGTCGATCACGCTCGCGGCATAGGCCAGCGTTTCGCGGCGCGACAGGCCGAGGCCTGCCTGCATCACCATCAGCCCGATCTGTTCGAGCGCGCCCATCGGCGAATTGGCATGCACGGTCGAAAACGATCCGGGGTGCCCGGTGTTGATCGCGCGCAGAAAGCTGACCGCTTCGCGCCCGCGCAATTCGCCCACCACAATGCGATCGGGGCGCAGCCGCAATGCCGCCTGGACCAGATCGTCGGTGGTCACGCGCGCTTCGCCCTGATCGCCTTTGACCGCGATCAGCCCGACCCCGTTGCCCGGATGGCCAGCCTGATCGGGCAGATTGAGCTCGGGCGTGTCTTCGACCAGCACGATGCGCTCGGTGGCAGGAATTTCGCGCAACATCGCGTTGAGAAACGTGGTCTTGCCGGTCGACGTGCCGCCCGAAATCAGGATCGTGCGCCGCGCCGCGATCGCCGCGCGCAAGGCGGCAATCGGTTGTGCTGCGGGATCGGGCAAAGCCATCGGCGCAATCGGCGCCAGCGGCCCGTGGTCATAGGCATCGAGCGGCAAGTCGAGCAGCCGCTGGCGGCGGATTGCCATTGCCCAATGCTGCCGCGTGGCGGGCGGGCCGCACAGCTGGATGCGCGCGCCGCCGGGCACCAGCGTGGCGGGCAGCGTGGCGGCGAGCAACGGGCTTTCGCGGTTGATCGCCTGATGCGTGACGCGTGCCACTTGTTCGGCCAGCCGCGCCATTGTGGCATCGCCGACATCGGGCGCATCGAACCGGCGCATGCTGGGCCAGCCGGCGTCTTCCACCCACACTTCGCCCGGCCGGTTGACGAGGATTTCGGTCACCCCGTCGCGCGCCAGCCATTGGCGGAAGGGGGCCAGATAGGCATCGAGATAGACGCTGCCACTGGCCGCGAGCGGGGCGGGAAAGGGCGTGGGATCGGCCACGCTCAGGGCGCCTCCACATGCGCAAAATCGAGATCGCGCGCGGTGAACACGCGGATCGGTTCGCCCGGGTGCACGCGCACGGTCGGCCCGATCTGACCCGTCTGGCCGACCGCCGCTGCCGCCGCAGATTGCCCGCTGCCGGCGATGACAACACTGGTGTTGTTGTTGCCGAGCGTGCTCAGCCCGCTCATCACCGTCAGCAGCATGGCCGAGCCGAATCGCTCGAAGAAATGCGTATCGACTTTGCCGCCCAGCCCGGATTCACCGTTGAAGCCGGCACCGGGCGACCCCAGCGCCACCGCCACGCCATCGGGGCGGATCAGCCGAGTCCAGATCACATAGACGCGGCGCTGGCCCGCCTGCAGCCCGCTTTTGTACTGGCCGACCAGCCGCGAACTGCGCGGGATCAGCACGCGGCTGCCATCGAACGATCGCACATCGACCGATACAATCGCGCGCGCATAGCCGGGCACATCGGTGTCGATCGCGGTTTCGAGCACGGCGGGGATCAGCGTGCCTTGTGCGACAGTGGTGCGCGGGTTGATCGCTTGCGCCGCACTCGCACCGGTGCTGCCCGCAGCCCCCAGCCGCGCGGCAAAATCATCGCCGCCATTGGCCGCGGCGGCGGGCGAAGGCGCCGGCTTGGGCGTCGCCTCGGACGGGGCGGCAGGCGCGGGCTCGACCACCGGCGCCGCGTTGTAGACCAGCGCC
>CAITOD010000622.1 GCA_903893935.1 uncultured Sphingomonadales bacterium | reverse complement strand
TTGGCGTGCCGCTGATGGTGCTGACCGGCCTCGCCATGTCGCCGGCGATGGATGCTGCCTGGCCGTGGTTGCTCACGCTGTTCGACGGGCGGCAATCCGCGCGGTCGGTGCATTTCATCGTCGCGGCCGGGATCGCGCTGTTCATCATTGTGCATCTGGCGATGGTGCTGCTGGCCGGCCCGATCAACGAATTGCGCTCGATGATCACCGGCTGGTACCGCCTGCCCCCCGAACGCCCCGCAACGGGAGACGCACAATGACCGCCGCCGTTACGCGACGCGGGCTGCTGGTCGGCGGGGGCAGTCTGCTGCTCGCCGGGTGCGACCGGCTGACCACTGCACCGCAAACGCTCCAGGTGCTGTCGATCGGCGAACTGGCCAACCGCACTGCGCAACGCTGGCTGGCGGGCGACCGCAGTGCGCTGGCGCCCGAATTCACCCGCGCCCAGTTGTCGCCCACATTTCGCACCAACGGTTCGGTCAATCCGGCCGATGCCGACTATGTGCGGCACGCGCAGACCGGCTTTGCCGATTGGCAATTGCGCGTCGACGGGCTGGTTGCCAACCCGCTGACGCTGTCGCTGGCGCAATTGCGCGCTGCCCCCGCGCGCACGCAGATCACCCGCCACGATTGCGTCGAAGGCTGGAGTGCAATCGGCGAATGGACCGGTGTGCCGCTGGGGCTGCTGCTGCGCCGCGCCGCGCTATCGACCCGCGCGCGCTATATCGTGTTCCATTGTGCCGACACGCTGCTGGGCAAACCGTATTACGAGAGCATCGATCTGGTCGATGCGTTCCACCCGCAGACGATCCTCGCGCATTCGATGCGCGGCGCGCCGCTGTCGATCGGACACGGCGCGCCGCTGCGGCTGCGGGTCGAACGCCAGCTTGGCTACAAGCAGGCCAAATATGTGATGCGCATCGAAGCCGTGGACAGCCTTGGCGCGCTCCACGGCGGCAAAGGCGGGTTCTGGGAAGACATCCGCAATTACCAGTGGTACGCCGGTATCTGACATGAACCCGGTGATCACTGCCTTTGCCCAGGCCCCCGACGGCGGCCGCGGCTTTGTCCGCGACATGCGCGTGCGCTGGGCGCTCGAAGAAGTGGAGCAGCCTTGTTCGGTCAAGCTGGTCTCGTTTGCCGAACTGAAAGCTCCCGAGCATCGTGCGCGCAATCCGTTCGGCCAGATCCCGACCTATGAACATGGCGATCTGGCGTTGTTTGAATCGGGCGCCATCGTTCTCCACATTGCCGAGCAATATCCCGGTCTCCTGCCCGCAGAGCCCCTCGCCCGCGCACGCGCGATCGGCTGGATGTTTGCCGCGCTCAACACGATCGAGCCGCCGGTCAACGAATTCGGCATGGCGCGTGTGCTCGAGCGCGACCAGCCGTGGTTCGCCGCGCGCCAGCCCATGCTCAAAGAGCGCGTTGCGACAAGGTTGGAGGAACTCGCCACACGGCTGGGCGAAGCCGAATGGCTCGACGGCGCGTTCAGCGCAGGCGACCTGCTGATGGTGACCGTGCTGCGCCGCCTGACCGGTTCGGGATTGATCGAAGCGCATGCGGGGCTAGCCGCCTATGTCGCGCGCGGCGAAGCCCGCCCTGCCTTTCAGCGCGCCTTTGCGGCGCAGCGCGCGGTGTTTGAAGCGCAGACGGCGACCGGGTGATTGCGCGATCGACCCGCACATAAGGCTCACTCGCGCGGCGGCGACTTTTGGAAGACCGCTTCCAGATCACGCGACGCATGCAGCACCCTTGCAATGCCGATTGGTCGCATCGCCGGGTCATAGGCGATCAGATAAGACAGGACCGGCCAGAACCGGATATCCTCGTTTGTCAGGTCAGCGCGCCGATGCCCGGCACCAGGCGATGTCGCCAGAAAGCGCAGGGACCTGGTGATTTGGCCAAGCACATGGCGGGCTATGCGCGCTCCTGCCTCGTCAAGATAATAATCCCGGATCTGTGCGATATCGCGCTTGGCCTCGGGCGACAGGATATAGCGTTCGGGCACTATTGCGCGCGGGTCTCGGCGGCTGCCAGGTCAGCGTCAAGCTCGGCCATGAACGTCTCGCCATCGCTACCGAGCCCGGCGCGCAAGGATTTCAGGCCCGCTGCGATCTTATCGCGCATCGATGCCTTGTACAGGTCTTGCAACTGATCGCGCTCTTCCATCAGGCGCAGCGCCTCACGCACAACTTCGCTGGCGGACGAATAGCGTCCGTTGCTCACTTTGTGGTGGATCAGCCTTTCGAGTTCAGGCGTCAGGCTGACATTCATGGCAAATCTCCGGAGCGACCGAGATCTCCGTTACCATAATGACAAAAAATAGCAAAGTTCGTTATCGAACCGGTGCCCACTGCCTGCGCACCGGTTCCCGGTCAAAGTGATCTCAAAACCCGATCATGATCCGCCGTGCCAGCCACGGTGCGACCTGGTTGACCGCTTTCAGAATGCGCACCATGCCGACATTGGCTTCATCGGCGTCGTTGCGCATCGCCGCGATGATCTGCCGCGCGCATTCCTGCGCAGAAAGCTTGCGGCCGGTGCGGCGCGTGGTCATGGCGGTATCGACCAGCGGTGGCAGCGCTTCGAGCACGTGAATGCGCGAGCCCTTGAGTTGTGCACGCAGCGACTGGGTATAACTGCGCAGCGCCGCCTTGGTCGCGCAATAGACCGGATTGCCCGCACTCGGCGCGATGGCGAGGCCCGATGTGACATTGACGATCATCGCTTCGGGCCGGGTCTGCAACATCGCCATCAGTTCGACAATCAGCCGGATCGGCGCGTGTACATTGAGCCAAAGCGTGCGCTCGTCGCCCGCAACATCGGGCCGGGCCACGCGAAAGTCGTGATCGGTGCCCATCCCGGCGTTGTTGATCAGCACGTCGATCGATCGCCCGGCGAGCCCGCGCATAACCGCATCGACCCCCGCCGGCCCGGTCAGGTCCGCTTCGATCGCGGTCATCCCTTCGTGGCCCGCCCGCGCCAGCCGGTCCTTGTCGCGCCCGGTTACCAGCACATCGGCACCCAGAGCTTGCAATTGCAGCGCGATTTGCCGCCCGATGCCGTCGGTCCCCCCGGTAACGAGCGCCACTTTGCCCGCGAACTGCATCGATTTCCCCCGTTCGTGTCATTATCGCGCCGACAATACCCATTCAGTTGCTATATGCAACGGAATTAACGGCATGGGGAATCAGCGCATCAGCACG
>CAITOD010000621.1 GCA_903893935.1 uncultured Sphingomonadales bacterium | reverse complement strand
CCAGGCTTACGCCGACCGGATCGTCATCCGCCAGGATGGCGCGATTGTCGGGGAACATCAGCGCCGCTTTGGCCGGGGCGAGACGGCCTACAATCCCTGGCATTACGTTCCGGTGCTGGCGAAAAAGCCGGGCGCGCTTCGCAACGGCGCCCCCTTCAAGGATTGGCTGCTGCCGACGGCGATCGAGCAGATCCGCAAAAAACTCGCCGGGTCCGACGACGGCGACCGGCAGATGGTGAAAATCCTCGCGGCGGTGCTCGACGACGGCTTGTCGGCTGTCGAAGCCGCCTGCGCCGAAGCGCTGGCTGACAACGTTTCTTCCGCCGACGTCATTCTCAACAGTCTGGCGCGCCGCCGCGATCCGGCGCCGCCGCTCACCATTGCGACGCCGGACGCGCTCAAACTCCAGCACGCGCCGAAAGCCGATTGCGCCCGCTACGATCAATTGAGGAGGCTGCACTGATGGAACGCACGCAAATCTTCGACTTCATGAGCGAACTCAAGCTGTTCGGCATGCGCGCCGCCTACGACGACGTCATGTCCACGGCCATCAAGCGCCAGCATGAGCCACCACAGGTCGTCGGCGATCTGCTGGCCGCCGAAATCGCCGAAAAACAGGCGCGCTCCATCCAGTATCAGATGGCCATCGCCCAGTTGCCGCTCGCCAAGGACCTCGACGATTTTGATTTTGACGCCGGCGCCGTCAACGAGCCTTTGGTGCGCGATCTCGCGCGCGGCGGCTTCGTCGCTGAACAGCGCAATATCGTCCTGATCGGCGGAACGGGAACCGGCAAGACGCATCTGGCGATCGCCATCGCGCGCAGTTGCATCCGCGCCAAACTGCGCGGACGCTTCTTCAACACGGTCGACCTCGTCAACCGGTTGGAGGCGGAAACCCGCGCAGGCCGCCAAGGCCGCATGGCCGACTATCTGACCCGGATGGACTTCGTCGTGCTCGATGAACTCGGCTATCTGCCCTTCGCCCAGGCCGGCGGGCAATTGCTGTTCCATCTCGTCAGCCGGCTTTACGAACGGGCTTCGGTGATCGTCACCACCAATCTCGCTTTCGGCGAATGGCCGAGCGTGTTTGGCGACGCCAAAATGACGACCGCGCTGCTCGATCGTCTGACGCATCATTGCGACATTGTCGAAACCGGCAACGAAAGCTGGCGCTTCAAAAACCGTTCCTGACCTTCAGGCCTGCGGGCCTCACGCCGACGCGCGCGCCCGGGCTGCGCAACCCCGACCAGCTCCGCCCGGGCGCGCGCTCTCGTTGAACACCTGTATAGCCCGAAGGGGTCCCTCTTGGATGCAAACCGGGGTCCCGATTCCGCGCCGATTGACAGGCGAAGTCGCCAAACTGATGGTTGACGCCGGTCTGATTGTGCTGTGCGCGTTCATTTCGCCCTTTGCAACGGAACGGCGGATGGTGCGCGAACTGGTCGACTCGGATGAATTCATCGAGATCTTCATCGACACGCCGCTGGCGGTCTGTGTCGAACGCGACCCGAAGGGCCTCTATAAAAAGGCGCTGGCCGGACAGATCAAGAATTTCACCGGCGTCGATCAGGCCTATGAACGCCCGGAGAATGCGGAAATCGTCATCGGCGCGGAATGCCAGCACCCGGAAGACGCCGCCAAGCGCATCTTGCGCTATCTCGAGGTTACCGCGACATTCGATGTCGCCTGAACAGCCGGCGCGATTTTGAACTCCATGGACTCTCGCTT